>JAKBAZ010000065.1 GCA_021826255.1 Actinomycetes bacterium | reverse complement strand
CACGCTCTTTAAAGCTCGATCCAGCCGCATGAGTCCCTCTCGCGCCTCCTCCTCGGTGATGACGCAGGGGGGCACGACGTGGAGCCGGTGGAAGTTGGAAAAGATCAGGAGGTGCTCGGACTTGATGGCGGCGAGGAGGACCCCCATGGCCTCCGACGTCCCGCCGTAGGGCGCGAGGGGCTCTTTGGTCTCGCGACTACTCACGAGGTCGAGGGCCCAGAAGACTCCGGCCCCACGAACGTCTCCGATGACCGGGTGGCGTGTGGCCATCTCACGAAGCTCGGGCCCGATCACCTCGTCACCGATGCGTCGGGCGTTCTCGACGACGCCCTCCCTCTCCATCGTTTCGATCGTGGCGATAGCCGCGGCGCACGCTAGGGGGTGACCCGAGTAGGTGAGACCCCCGGGGTAGTAGCGATCCTCGAAGGTGGCGGCGATCTGCTCGTTGAGAATGACTCCACCGAGCGGTACGTACCCCGAGTTGACACCCTTGGCGAAGGTGACGAGATCGGGGGTCACCCCGTGGTCGTGGAACGCGAACCATCGACCCGTGCGCCCGAAACCGGACATGACCTCGTCGGCGATGTAGACGATGCCGTAACGATCGCAGATCTCGCGCACTCCAGCGAGGTATCCGGGAGGTGGCACCATGATGCCGGCGGTGCCCGGGACCGACTCCAGCACGAGAGCCGCAATGGTCTGGGGCCCCTCGAAGCGAATCACCGACTCGAGGTGGGCGAGGGCGCGCTCGCACTCTTCGGCCTCGGTGCTCGAGTGGAACTCGCTGCGGTAGAGGAAGGGTCCGAAGAAGTGCACCACGCCCGAGGTGCCGTTGTCGACGAGCCACCGACGGGGTTCGCCGGTCAGCGCCACCGCGGTCGAGGTGCCACCGTGGTAGCTGCGGTAGGCGGCCAGCAACTTGTGGCGACCGGTGTGGATACGGGCCATGCGCACGGCGTTCTCGATGGACTCGGCTCCCCCGGTCGTGAAGAAGACCTTGCTCGCGCCCTCGAAGGCGTGGTCGAGGATGAGCTCGGCCGCCCTGGTGCGAACGAAGCTGCCGTGCTGGGGACCGATGGTGGTGAGTATGGCGGCCTGTTCTTGGATGGCGGCCACGACGGCGGGGTGCTGGTGTCCGATGTTGGTGTTCACCAACTGGGAGGAGAAGTCGAGGTAGGTGACGTCGTCCTCGTCTCTCACCCACACGCCGTGGGCGTCTTTCACCATGAGCGGGTTGTAGGCCTGTGAGGAGGTCCAGGCGTGGAGTACGGCGGCCTTTTCACGGTCGCGGTGGGAAAGGTGGGCTCGCTCGGTCGTCATGATCAACCTCCGGTGCTCACGCTACCCGAGCCCTCGGGGGTGGCGAGGGCTCACTAGCCTTGACAAATGCGCCGACCTCTACCCGTAGTGGACGCGGCGTTGCTGGCGATCGCGATCGTGTGGGGGTCGAGCTACCTGACAGTGCAGGACCTCGATCGGGCGATGCCCGTGCTGACCCTGCTCGCCCTTCGATTCACTCTGGCGGGCGGGGGACTGGGAGTTCTCGCTCTGCGGCGGGGGCGGGTGAGTCGGCGCGAGTGGCGTCTCGGCGTCCTGTACGGGCTGGGCCAGGCCGTCATTTTGTACTTGGAGGCGTGGGGGGTGACTCGCACCTCGGCCGCCCACGCGGGCCTACTCATCAGCCTCGCCATCGTGTGGACCCCGCTTTATGAGAACGCCGCGCTTCGTCGGTGGCTCCCCGCGCGGTTCTATCTCGCCACCGGGAGTGCACTCGGTGGAGTAGCGCTACTCGTGGGGGCGAACGGGTGGTCCCACGCGACCGTTGGTGACGGAATATTTCTCGTGGCCGCCCTCGCACGAACGGTCTACTTCGGTTCGCTCGGTCACGTTCTGGCGAGAGCCCCACTCGAGCCCGTGCGATTCAACGCCGTGGCGTGCTCCACCTCGGCCCTCGCGTACTGGTCGGTGGGAGGCGTTGGCGTCGTCCACTCCGTCGGCCACTTATCGGTGGGTTCGTGGGTGGGACTTCTCTACCTGGCGGGAATTTCGACCGTCGTGGCGTTTCTCATTCAGACCTGGGCCATCCAACGAACCTCCGCCGCCCGGGCCAGTTTGTTAATGGGAACCGAACCGGTGTGGTCCACCTTGGTAGCCACCGTGGTGGGGGGCGAGAGCCTCGGACTCGTCGGCGTCGCGGGGGCGATGGTAGTAGTCGGTTCCACCTGGTGGGGTCAGCGTATTGAGGCCGCGTTCCGTCGCGACACCCCGACAAGTGTCAGCGTGACCGATCACCACACCTCTTGACGTAGGCGTACCCCGATTCTTCGTGGCGACGTGGAAAGCGGGTGTCTCAGTAATGGGCGAAGAGGCGTCTCTCGGGCCCGTTCACCGTCATCAACGATCCATAGGGGAGCACGTACTGCGGATCCGTGTGACCGAAATCGGGGCCGTAAACAAAAAGGGCATCGGGGTTGTAGGTTTCGAGTGCTCTCAGCACCGCATCTCGCTGTGAATGACGAAAGTGGTGTCGTTCGGAGTCGGTCAGTGGTGAAGTTGAGTTCCACGCCTTGGCTTTGGCCATCACGATGGCGGGAAACTTCTGAAGAAGTCCGCGTTCCCCAAAGTTCCTCAGCATTCGAAAGACCTCGTCCGCTGAGGGCATTTCTTCGGAGGTTTCGAGGAGGAGGATGCAACCGGCGTACGTGTCAACGGGCTGAATCCACCGGTTAGCGGCGAGATTCCAATGAAGGATTTCGAGATTGCCTCCCCAGGTGACACCAGTGATCACCTGATCAGCGTTGTTCCAGTGCCACCCTTCGTCTCGAGTGGTGGGTAGGGGCTGGCGCAGTGTCGAGAGATCCTCCCAGCGACAGTGAAGATCGGTGAAGTTCTCCACCGGCGATATCTCAAAGATCCCTCGATCGAAGAGGGCGTGATGAAGGGACGACATCGAAACGTCGTGAGGCCCTCCAGGGCGAGCGAGGTGAACCAGGGTCGATCCACCGTGGTAACTCGATAGCCCGAGATTCCAAAGGTAATTCAACAGATTGGTGTTATCGGAATACCCGACGAACGCCTTTGGGTTCTGGCCAAGTAGATCGGGATTGAGGTGGGGGAGAACCGTGAGTTGGTCAGATCCGCCGATGACCGCCAGGACAGCTTTGATGCTGGAATCCAGAAATGCGGCGTGAAGGTCGTCCGCTCGCTCTTGCGGAGTTGAGCCCACGCGCCGGGTTGATGGGTACTCCACCGGTACGAGATCGAAGTGCTCGCGTAAAACTCGAAGACCAATCTCGTGAACTTCAGGGAACACTCCGGCGCCAGCCCAGGACGGGGACAGGATTGCTACTCGATCTCCGCGCTCAACCTTCGGTGGTGTGACCCAATCCTTGCCCTCGGTCATGGGACGGACACTACCCAGTCGAAGTGGTTATTCACACGTGGAATCTCCACGTGCAGAAACCGCTGCTTCTCTCGTTAACTCGGCGAACGAACAATGGGTTTTGGGGGAAAATGCGTAATGCCCGTGTGCTTGCCTTTCGAGAGGCGAGCGAATGGCTGGTCCTCAGGTATTGACTGCGTGTCCCTAGTAGAGAGATCGGGACCACAGCAGCGCCCTCTCCTCGGTGTAGGCGGCGTCTTCTCGCCACACTTCTCCGTGACCCTCACGCCAAAGATGCGCCCACGGCTCAACTGTGTGAAGGTGCCCGTTGAGGAGTAGTTCGTACATCGAGTGGATTCGGGGAACTAAAAGTTGGACCAGAGAAGATCGTTGCTCATCGGAGAGTCCGTAGCCGTTAACCAGGGCGGTCAGTCGAGTTGCAGCCATCTGATCGTCAAGGCCTGAGTGGGGCGAAAGCGGTACGAATCCGTGGATGGCGTACGCGAGGTCCCAGAGTCGTGATGCCGGCCCCACTCCATCCCAGTCAATGAACGCGCTACAACTGGAACCTCGAACGAAGTTCCAAGGCGCTAGATCGTTGTGGCAGATGAGGTCCTGCTTGTCCGGAATGATGGCCCCATTCCACCTGGCCTCATTCGGTGAAGTGAAGCTGCTCAGCGCGTCATGGAGATCTCTGATGAGGCGGCCCACTTCTCTGAGCGATGGTAGATCAAGGTCTCTGGGACTACTGTCGGCGTGACCTGGAACGAAGGTGAGCACCTGTCGGCCGAGTGTGTCGTACCCCAGGGCACGCGGTGCTCCTTCAAAGCCAACTGCTTCGAGATGGAGGAGTACGGCGTCGACATTTGGGGACCACGGCTGAACTGGTCTCCGTACAGTGTTGCCGACGCGGACTATCTCGAAACCGGAGTTTCCACCCGAGAGTCTTTCAATGACTTCCTCTTCGTGGTCGTTTGTCATTCTCTGCGACACTATGTGAAGGAGGGGCTGTACCCCAAGACAAGCAATTGGATTGACGCGCAGCCCGACGACATCGTCCTCGGGAATTGCGGACGATTCTCTCGGCATTGTTGACATTGTGACCAATGGGTCCAGCGTCTACGCCGCTCTTCCGCAAAGGAGACCGCTGACCACGAACTTTTCATCCCTGAGTCGTCGTGTCGAGAAATGATGGGAGAGCGCAGCGGGTCTTCTCCGAGGCGCTCTTGGGGGGTTTTGAAATCCACGTGGGTAGTGACTCTTGGACTTTGCCGTTCACGGCAACTAGCCCAGGCGAAGTTGGGCGCAGGATCCATCATGATGCCATCTCAATGGCGCAACATTCACCCATGTGGTGCACGAGGGTGGCACGAATGCCCAGAGCTTCCCCAATTGGTGGAAGCGAAAAAGTTAACAATCCAGCGATGGAGATTGCGGGTGCTCGACACCAGAGATCTCGTCCAGAACGAGAAGTGGGACTACGACCAACCAGCAACAGTCACTGGTGGTTAACTATTTCTGGGCCTGACTAGGTAGAACGTCGAAGAGGTCTGGGTCCCCAGGATTTCGCGAGATGTGATTTGGACTGGCAGCTAGTTGCTCTTTCATCAGTCCGGACCATGTGAACCAATCTCGCGTGGTGGGGCTAGTAAGAATCGAACTTACGACCTCGTCATTATCAGTGACGCGCTCTAACCGACTGAGCTATAGCCCCGGGATAGACCAATCTACACCACCGCCGGGTGAGCAGTCCCGGGAGCCCAGTGGGGCAGACTGGGGGCGTGTTGGATCCCCGATTCGTCTTTCTCGCCATCGCTTTGTCGGTGTGGGGTTCCTGGAGTTACATTCGAGACACCCTGCGCGGAACGACCGTTCCCCACCGCGTGACCTGGGGACTGTGGGGTCTAGAGGGACTCCTCGCGTTCGCCGTCGAGATTCAACAGGGTGTCGGACTCACGTCGGCCATGACCTTGGCGCTCGGTCTCGTACCGTGTCTGGTCTTCGCCGCGTCGCTGACAAATCCGGTGGCGACCTGGAAGATTGACGCTCTGGACATCGTGTGCGGAGTTATCTCACTCACCGGGCTGGTCGTGTGGGCCAGTGTGCACGAAGCGACATTGGCGCTCGTCTCGTTCACCGCGGCCGACGCGGTGGCGGGCCTACCGACCTTTCGAAAGTCCTGGCGAGACCCCTCGAGTGAGACTCCGCGGGCCTTCGCTCTCGGGGCCCTCAATACGCTCATCACGGTCCTGACGCTGAAACATCTCACGACGGCGGGGGCCCTATTCCCCGGAATGATCTGCGTCTCTGACACGATATTGACAGCCGTACTCGTCACGAGGATCGGACCGCGTTGGCGCGGAGAGTTGAGGGGGGCGTCGTGAATGAGGCCAAAGTGACGACGGTGGCCGAACGACGCCTCGATGGACGCGGGGGACGCTTTCTCACCTCTCGACGGGCGCTCGGGCAATTGGCTCCTCGACCCGAGGGGGCGGACGTCGTGGAGATCCTCCACCGAGACGACGCTTGTCGGGTCGACGTTCTTCTCGAACTCAGGAGCCGTCGGATGGCTGAGAGCCCGTTCTCCTTCTTTCGGGGCGGCGCGCTGGTCATGGCCGAGGATCTCGCGCGGGGTCCCTCGTCACCGTGGACCGTGACCAGTGCGGGTGACGCCCACCTGGCCAACTTCGGGGCCTACTCCTCCCCGGAGCGTCGCATCGTCTTTGACCTCAACGACTTTGACGAGGGCGCGAAGGCCCCCTTTGAGTGGGACGTCAAGCGTCTCGCGACCTCGGTGGTTATCGCCGGGGCCGAGCGTGGAGTCGTCGAGCATGATCGTCAACGGCACCTCGCCGAGCGGGTGGCGAGAGAGTATCGCCGAGCGATGCGCCGCTTCGCCGACGAGACGCGATTGGAGGTTTGGGGGGCGACTCTGGACGTCGCCGCGGTGATGAACGAGTTGCGAGGGGAGTTCTCGGACGCGTTGCGCCGGCGCATCGCCGACGTTCTCGATCACCTGCAGACTCGAAGTGACAACGAACTCACCCGACGCCACGTGGTCGATGGAGATCCTCCCACCATCGTCGAGGAGCCTCCCCACTTCGCCCACGAGTCTCACCCGGACTCGACTGGATTTGGTGGAGAGGACGCGCTGCGGGTGGTGGAGGCCTACCGGTCCTCGCTCTCGAGTGAGCACGCCGCGCTTCTCGACCAGTTCACCCCGGTGGACGCCGCGCGTCACGTGGTGGGCGTGGGCTCGATTGGAGTCGAGTGCTGGGCGGTGTTGCTCTGTGGACGAGATCACCGCGACACCTTCATGCTGCAAATCAAGGAGGCGACCGACTCGGTCCTCGATCGGGTGTTGGAACGCACCGGCGAGGACCCCGGGGAACGAGTCGTTCGAGTTCAGCGTCTTCTCCAAGCGGCGGTCGACCCCTTCCTCGGTCACGCTCGGGTGCGCGTGGGCGAGCGTGACCGGAGTTTCTACGTCCGGCGTCTCTACGACCATCGGGCCAGCGTGGACGTGAGTCGATTGACCCCGGACATGCTCGAGGCTTACGGTCGAGTCTGCGCCTGGGTTCTCGCGCGCGCTCATGCTCGGGGGGGTCAGGCGGCAGAAATCGCGGGATATCTCGGCGGTAGTCAGGGATTCGACGAGGCGGTCGCCACCTTCGCCCTCGACTACCGGGCGAGAAACGAGGAGGACTTTCGAACCTTCACGGACTCGTTTCCTCGCTCCGCCACTACCGTGGCCGAGTGAGTGGGCTGCCCT
>JAKBAZ010000064.1 GCA_021826255.1 Actinomycetes bacterium | reverse complement strand
CGTCGCCGAGGGCCACAAGGTCAAGATCACGATTATGTTTCGCGGTCGCGAGTCGGCTCACCCCGAATTAGGAAAGAAGATTCTTGATCGGATCGTCGAGAAGCTGGGCGATGTCGCCAAAGTAGAGGCGGCCGCCAAGCTCGATGGTCGAAACATGATTATGGTCCTTGGACCTGATCGCAAGGTCAAGGCTAAAGACGCCAAGAAGGACGATCGCGACGTTGACGCGGTCGAGGAAGTAACACAGGAGAGCTGACAATGCCAAAGATGAAGACTGACAGTGGTGCGAAGAAGCGCATCAAGATCACCGGGTCGGGGCGGCTTCGTCGTCGCAAGGCCTTCCGTGGGCACTTGATGGAGACCAAGTCCTCGGTGCGTACTCGCCGACTGGGGCGTGAGGCCGACATTGCCCCGGGTATTGAAAAGAACGTCAAGAAGTTGATGGGTCTCTAGGAAGGAAGTGAGTCATGGCTCGAGTAAAGCGCGGCGTTAACGCCAAGAAGCACCACAAGGCCGTCCTGGAGCAGGCGAAGGGCTACTACGGTGACCGCAGCCGGACGTTCCGAGCGGCTAACCAAGCCGTCCAGCACGCCGGCGTCTACGCATTTAGGGACCGCCGCGCCCGCAAGGGTGACATGCGCCGACTCTGGATTCAGCGCATCAATGCGGCGACCCGTCTCGAAGGGATGAGTTACAGCCGCTTCGTGGCTGGGCTGAACGCAGCCTCCATTGAGGTGGACCGGCGAATGCTGGCGGAACTCGCGGTGAGCGACCCGGGAGCCTTCCGCGTCCTGGTCAACCAGGCTCGCGAGGCGCTCGAGAACTAGTCGTGGAGGTCCTGGGGACGTCGCACCCGGTGGTGCGACGTCTCCGGCGTCTCGCGCGAAGCGCGAGCGAGCGCCGGACGGAGGGCGTGTTCATCGCCGAAGGACCCGACCTCGTGGTCGCCGCCCTGGGGGCGAACTGGCCCCTCGAGGGAATCTACGTGGCGCAGTCCGCACTCGGACACCCGCGCGTGGCGCCGGTGATCGAGAACGCGCCCGTCACGGTGGTGACGGACGCCGCGTTCGAGAGAATGGCCGACGCGCAGTCACCCCAGGGGGTTCTCGCCGCCTGTGGCCTGCCAACAATCTCCCTCGACGACGTCGACTCGTGTGGCCTCACGCTCGCTCTCGAAAACGTCACAGACCCGGGCAACGTGGGGACCCTCGTACGCAGCGCCGACGCGTGGGACGCGCGCGCCGTGCTCCTCGTGGGAGAGGGCGTCGACGGCTATCACCCCAAGGTGGTGCGCTCATCGGCCGGGTCAATCTTTCGTCGCCCACTTCTCGACTCCTCACTTGAGGCCGTGGAGACGTGGTGTCGGTTTCGCTCCGTCACGCCCTGGGCGACCACGTTGCGCGGGGGTCGAGATCCCCGCCACGCCCCCCTCGATGGGGCGGTCCTCGTGTGGATCGGATCGGAGGCCCGGGGACTCTCGGAGTCCGTTCTCCACTCCGTCACCGACTGCCTAAGCGTTCCTATGGCCTCGGGAGTGGAGTCGCTCAACGCGGCGATTGCCGGAGCGGTAGTCATGTGTGAAGCGTTTTATCAACGTTCTCACTCGAGCCATGGTGCGCCACCCCCTAGCCTGTAGGGGATGAGTGACGTATCCCTCGACAACCTCGATCAACACACCGCCGATTTACTGAACGCCGTAGCCGCCCTTAGCTCCCTCGAGGAGTTGGTCACACGGGAGTCCTCTCTCGTCGGTAAGAGGTCGGTGCTCTCGAGCCTACAGAAGTCCCTCGGTGGGCTCACTCCCGACGAGCGTCGAGACGCCGGAGCGAGACTTCAAGAGTCTCGTCGACGAGTCACCGAAGCCCTCGAAGCGCGGCGAGTGGATCTCGAGGCCCAAGAGCGCCGAGCGACTCTCGACGCCGATCGGTTAGATCTCGGTGACGTCGTGGGACCCACCGTGTCGTCTCCTCTCGAGCCTGGTCACCCGGGGATCATCGCCGTGACCCAACTCGCCCTCGAGGAGGTCTTCGTCGGAATGGGCTTTCGGGTCGAAGACGGTCCCGAAGTCGAGAGTGACTGGTACAACTTCGAAGCCCTCAACATGCCGCCCGCCCACCCCGCGCGCGGCATGTGGGACACCTTTTATCTCGAGATGGGAGAACCCGAGACGGTCGTGTTACGCACCCACACGTCGCCCACGCAGATTCACCTGATGGAGCGGGCGGTCCGTGACGATGCTCTTCCGATTCACGCGGTCATGCCGGGGCGGTGCTTTCGTCGTGACACGCCCGACGCCCGCCACCTCGCCGCATTCCACCAAATAGAGGGCATTGTGGTCGATCGAGACATCACCTTCGCCGACCTCGCCGGAACAATTGACGCGTTCACGCGGGCCTACTTTGGGCCGGACATCGACTCGAGGCTCCGCCCGGGGTACTTTCCCTTCACCGAACCGTCCGCGGAGTTCGAAATCACCTGCACTATTTGCCGTGGTGAGGGCTGTCGAACCTGTTCGCAGACGGGGTGGATTGAGTTGGGCGGGTGCGGAATGATCGACCCCGCCGTCTTCGCCGCGGTGGGCATCGATTCGACGACTTGGAGTGGCTTCGCGTTCGGGTTCGGGATTGATCGCTGCGCCCAGATGCGCCACGAAATCGCCGACATGCGGGCGTTGATTGACAACGACCTTCGTTTTGTGAGGCAGTTCTCGTGAAGATCCCCCTGTCTTGGTTGAAAGAGTTCGTCGAGATTCCCTCGTCGCTCGACGAGTTGATCGCCACCATGGACGATCTCGGACTCGTCGTCGAGGGAGTCGAGAAGGTGGGCGAGGGCCTGGAGGACGTCGTCGTCGCGAGAGTTGACGAGATTCACTCCATTGAGGGGGCGGATCGTATTCGCCGAGTCGTCGTTGACGCGGGGGAGGGTCACCTCGAGATTGTCTGTGGCGCAACCAACTTTGCGATGGGTGACCTCGTCCCGCTCGCTCCCGTGGGAGCGGTGCTGCCGGGAGGCTTCGCGATTGCGCGACGCACCATGCGTGGAGTGGTCTCTAACGGCATGCTGTGTTCGGGCCGTGAGCTGGGTCTATCGGACGACCACGGTGGACTGTTGATTCTCCCACCGCAGGCGCGGCCCGGCGAGAGCCTCCTTCACACTCTCGGGCTCGTCCCCGACGTGGTCCTCGACATTTCCATCGAGGGGAATCGCCCCGACGCCTGGTCGCTCCTCGGCGTCGCGCGCGACATCGCCACCCGTCTCGGTCGTCCGCTGACCTATCCGGCTCTCGCGTCACCCGACGGTGCGGGAGCGACTCGAGAGTTCGCCCACGCCGCCATTGACGCTCCCGACCTCTGTGGTCGCTTCACGGTGTCGCTCGTTCGCGGAGTCACGGTTGGCCCCTCGCCCGCTCACCTCGCTCGTCGACTGACGCTGGCCGGCATGCGGCCTATCTCCAACGTCGTCGACGCGAGCAACCTCGTCATGTTGGAGTTGGGCCAACCGACTCACGCCTACGACGCGGACCTCGTGGCGAAGCGCACCCTGGGCGTGAGGGTAGCGAGGTCGGGCGAACAGATCACCACTCTGGACGGAGTCGTGAGACCGCTTGCTCAACCCGGTCGGGGGCTCGGCGACGCCGGAGACGACCTCGTGATCGTGGACGGTGACGACGTGATTCACGGACTCGCCGGAATCATGGGAGCCGCCATTGGAGAGATTCGCGACTCCACCTCGGAAATACTGCTCGAGGCGGCCTACTTTGATCCGATGACGATCGCTCGGGCTTCGAAGCGTCACGGACTTCGTTCCGAGGCTTCCCACCGTTTCGAGCGGGGCGTCGACCCGGAACTGGCTCTCGTCGCGGCGGCACGTTTCGTAGAGTTGCTGCGCGAGTCGTCGCCGGACATTGAGTGGGTACCGAGCCCGCTCGACGTTCGCGGCGACGTGCCCGAGCGAGCTCGGGTTCGACTGAGCGATCACGACATCGAACGAGCCCTCGGAGTAGCGCTCGAGCGCTCCGAGGTGGTCCGGCTGCTCGAGGGCCTCAATTTCTCCGTGCGCGACGAGGGGGATCTCGAAGTGGTCGCCCCCTCGGCTCGCCTCGACGTTCGAGTCGGTGTCGAGGGTCGTGCCGACGTCATTGAGGAGATTGCGCGTCTGTACTCCTACGCGCGACTGCCCCGACGAACTCCGAGTTGGCCCCAGCCGGGGGGATGGACGATGTCCCAGCGCCTTCGCCGGCGCGCCCGCGACGTCGTGGTGGCCCTCGGAGGCCACGAAGTGTGGACTCCGACGATGGTGGCCGAGTCCCACGCTGCTCTCACCCACCCGCACGCTCGGCGCGTACGCGTGGCGAACCCTCTCGCCGGCGAGGAGTCGATCCTGCGTCCCTCACTCATTCCGGGTCTGTTGAACGTGGCCGCGCGCAACCTCGAACGGGGCCTCGGCGGGGCGCTCTACGTGGAGTTTGGCGTTGTGTTTACCCATCCCGAGGACGCCGACGAACCTCGGCGCGCTCGTGGGGGAGCCGGCGGAGCCCACGAAGTCGACCTGCCCACCGAGACGGAGCGTTTGACGATGCTGTTGGCGCGCCCGGATGATGACGCGGTGCGCGCGGTGACCATCGCGCGAACTTTGCTCGCCCGACTCGGGTGGGACGACGTGGTGGTGGAGTCTTTGGACGACGTCACACCCGGATGGCACCCCACTCGCCACGCGAGACTCCTCGACGGCGTGACCGGGGCCGAACTGGGACGAGTAGGAGAAGTCGATCCCGACCTCGTGCGTCGTACGTCGACTGACGTCAGTCGGATAGGCCTCGTCGATCTCGACTTCGCGCGGGTGGCCGAGAGAGGAAACTCTCACGCCTCCCACGCTCGAGTCGACGTGCCCAGTCGGTTCCCAGCGGCCGTGATGGACCTCTCGTTCGTCACGCCGAACTCCGTGAGCGCCGACCACCTGCGTCGCGCGTTGCGCGATGCGACTCCCCTTGTCGAGTCGGTGGAACTCTTCGACGTCTACCGGGGCGAGTCTCTCGACAAGGGCCACCGTTCGCTGGCCTACGCATTACGACTGGCCTCGAAGGACCGTACGCTGAGTGAGGCTGACCTCGAGGACGCTCGACGAGACCTCCTCACCGCGGCCGGCGAGCTTGGTGCGGATTTGAGGAGTTTTCCGTAGTGCTCTCCGTTGACGAGTTCGTACCAGAGCCCGCGTCGGGTCGTCGGATTTCGATGCCGACGACGGTCCGACTCTCCGATACGACTCCCGAGGGCGCGTGGCGACTCGACGGGATTGCCCGAGTGCTTCAAGATGTGGCGACCGAAGACTATGAGGCGACTGGACTTCGTTCCGAGGTGGCCTGGGTGGCGCGACGAACGGCACTGCGTTCGGTGGGTACCTGGCCCCGACTCTACGATGAGTTGCGCGCGGTCACCTGGTGCTCCGGGTTCGGAGCGGCGTGGGTGGAGCGACGAACCAACGTCTACCGGGGCGACGAGTTGGTTATCGAGACTGCCACCCTGTGGGTTCCCGTGGACGCTCGAGGTTTTCCCCAGCGAATGAGCCGTGAGTTCCTCGAGGTCTACGGTGAAGCTATCGGGGGTCGAAAGGTCTCGGGCCGAGTACCCTCCACCTCGCCACCAGCTCACGCGACTCGTCGACCCTGGCCCCTACGCCGAGCGGATCTCGACGTTGTTGGTCACGTGAATAACGCCGCCGTGTGGCAGGCGTTGGCCGAAGTGGCGACGACACCCCTTCGAGCCGCCGAAGTGATTCACCACGGGCCGATTGAGTTTGACCATCGCGTTGAACTCGTCGCCGACGGGGGTGAACTGTGGCTACTCGTGAACGACGAGGTCCACGTTGCCGCGCTCACGGTCCGCTGAGGTCGCGAAGTAGGACCCCGCCATGATGAGGGGAAAGCCCACGATGATGCTCGTCGTGAGGGGCTCGTGGAGTAACGCCACGCCGAGCAACACCGCGAGGGCGGTGTTGGAGTAGACGACCACCGTCGAACGATTTGCGCCGGCCTCCTTCACCAACTCAAAGAAGGTCAAGAACGCCCCGGCGGTACAGAACACGGAGAGGACGACGACGGCGAGCACGGTTTCGGTGGAGACGTGACTCGGCCAGTGCAGAACTCCGTAGGGCGTCCAGGCCAACGCCACGACGGCCGTCGCGCCAAAGACCACGGCGGGACCCGGAACGGCGGCCAGTCGGTGTTGCAGGATCATCGGTCCGACCGAGTAACCCACGCACACCACGAGGAGCATCAGCACCCAGCGGAGATCGCCGTGAATGTTCACTCCGACGAGGAGTGCGACCCCGAGCGCACCCGCAACCAAACCCACGATCCGCCTCGCCGACAGGGGCTCGTGGGACGCGCTCAGCCGGGACATGACGAGCGTGAAGAGGGGCACGGCACAAATCATCAGACTCGTGAAGGAACTCGTGACGTGGCGTTCGGCGCTCGACATGAGGTACCAGGGACCGCCGAATTCGACGACACCGAAGACGACGATCCAACGCCAGTGGGCGACCACGTCGCCGAGTTGTCGGCGCCGAGCGACGAGGGGCGCGAGGAGAAGGGCCGCCGGGGCGGTTCGGGCGAGTACCACCACGCCCGGGTCGAGTTGACGAACGGCGATACGGATGAGGAGATAAGGAATGCCCCACAGCACCGCCATCATGGCGAAGAGAACCCACCCGCGTCGCGTCACGGATTCCCACTCTAGTCGGGTAGGGCATAACTTGAATTTTTACTTTCGTGTGTGCATAAAATGGCACTATGAAGGTTGCCGTCGTCGGAGCGAGTGGATACGCGGGTGCGGAGCTCCTTCGACTCCTCGCGTCCCACCCCGAGGCCGACGTCGTTCTCGCGACGGGGGAGAGCGCCCGGGGGCGCCGGGTCGCCGACCACACGCCCGCCCTCGCAGCTCTGTATCCCACCACGGTCCTCGGTTCCCTTGACGAACTGCCGGCGCTCGATATCGACGTGGCGTTCCTGGCGTTGCCCCATGGTCGTAGCCAAGATCTCGTCGGCGATCTCCTCGAGCGCGGAGTGCAGGTTGTCGACCTCGGTGCGGACTATCGATTGCGAGACGCCGAGGACTACCGAGAGTGGTACGGCGACGCGCACCGCGATCCGGCTCGACTGAGCCAGGCGGTGTACTCCCTGGTGGAGCGACACCGGTCCGAGATCGTGGGGTCGAGGTTCCTCGCTGTTCCCGGGTGTTACCCCACCGCGACCTCCCTCGCGCTCGGACCCTTCCTCGATGAAGGTGTCGTCGACACGACCGGTCTCGTGGTGAACGCTCTGAGCGGAGTTTCGGGTGCCGGACGCAGTCCGAGTGATCGTCTGCACTTTCCGCGCTTAGCCGGTAACGCGGAGCCGTACGGTCTCCTTCGTCACCGCCACACGATCGAG
>JAKBAZ010000063.1 GCA_021826255.1 Actinomycetes bacterium | reverse complement strand
GGACGCCGGAGCGAATCCGATGGCGTGAACCAGCCCGTCGAGGCGTCCGAAGCGCTCCTCGACACTGCGGGCGGCGCTGGAGACCTCGTCGGGATTCGTCACGTCGAGCGCGATGACGTCCTGGACGTCACCGACGTCGGCGAGTTTGCGAGCGGTGCGCTGAGTGAGTGAAAGACCCCGCCCCGCTCCCGAGAGCACCACCTCGGCCCCCTCTTCGAGGGCTCGTCGAGCGATACCGTAAGCCAGGGAGTCGTCCGTGAGGACCCCCGTGATGAGGAGACGGTGTCCGTCCAGAAGTGCCATCTTGTTAGCCTACAGAGACGTTGAGTCGAGGTGAGGGTACCGAGTATGACCACTGTGGGAATCGTTGGAGGGACCGGTCCGGCCGGTCAAGGAGTGGCGCGACGACTGGCCGCGGGAGGCCACGACGTCGTACTCGGTTCCCGGGAGGCCTCTCGGGCCGCGGAAGTGGCGGCCACTCTAACGGTGCCCGGCGGGGGCACGATTAGCGGGTCCGAAAACGAAGAAGCGGCCCGGGCTGACGTGGTCGTCATCGCCACACCCTGGGACTCGGCAGTGGCGACGGTGCGCGCACTACGAGAGGTCCTCCAGGGCAAGGTCGTGATTTCGATGGTGAACGCTCTGCAGCGAGAGGGCAAAGAACTCGTTCCTCTCTATCCCCCCCGGGGCTCAATGGCGGCCCAGATTGAGGCAGCGTCGCCTGGGGCGTTCGTTGTCGGGGCCTTTCACCACCTGCCGGCGGCCGAGATGGGAGACCTGGACTCGGGACTCGAGGCCGACGTGGTGCTCTTCGGCGACGACTCCGACGCGCTGAGTCGAGTGAACTCTCTGGTTAACGACATGCCGGGACTGCGCGGAGTCATCGCGGGTTCAATGTCCCTCGCCGCTCCGGTGGAGAGTTTCACCGCGGTGTGTATCTCGATCAATATTCGCCACAAGGTTCACAGTTACGTGAAACTCGCCGGACTGGGGGAGCCGTGAGACTGTTCGATACGGCCCGTCAGGGGGTCTTCGACTTGTCCCCGGGTCCTCTCGTCACGCTCTACTCCTGCGGAATTACCCCCTACGACGCCGCGCACCTCGGTCACGCCTTTGTGTACTTGACATTCGACGTCCTCCAGCGACGTCTGCGTGATCAGGGTCACGAGACCCGCTGTGTGCGTAACGTCACCGACGTCGACGACGACATCTTGCGTAAGGCTCGTCAACTCGGTGTTCACTACCTGGACCTCGCGGCCCGAGAGATGGCTCGATTCGATCGGGATATGAGACTCATTAACCTGCACCCGGTCTACAACGAGCCGCGAGCGACCGGCGCCATTGCCGAAATTCTCACGCTGGTCGACACACTCGTCACCACGGGTCACGCCTACGTGTCTGAGGGCTGGGTGTACTTCGACCACTCGTCGATCTCGACCTTCGGACACGTCTCTCACTTCTCTCGGGATGAGATGATCTTCCTCGCTGGTGTGCACGGTGGGAATCCCGACGATCCGCGTAAGCGCGACCCGCTGGACTTCGTCCTCTGGCAGCCCTCGCTCGAGGACGAGCCGGCCTGGGATTCGCGGTTTGGCGCGGGTCGTCCGGGCTGGCACATTGAGTGCTCCGCGCTCGCAATGCGAGACCTCGGCGAGACGGTCGACATCCACGGTGGGGGTCGCGATCTCGCCTTCCCCCATCACGAATGCGAAGCCGCCCAGAGTGAAGCCGTGACTCACCAGCCCTTCGTACGGTTCTGGGTCCACGTCGGCCTCGTGGGCTACGAGGGGACGAAGATGTCGAAGTCACTCGGGAACCTGGTCTTTGTCTCGGATCTCGCCGAGCGTTCCGAGCCCGCGGCGGTGCGCCTGGCCCTGCTCGATCAGCACTATCGCCACGACTGGGAGTGGCACGACGAGTTGTTAACCCGAGCCCAGTCGCGACTCGCGACGTGGCGCAGTTCGACCGGGGGGCGTGCGTCAGATGTGATGGATCACGTGCGAGACGCCATCGACGACGACCTCAATACCCCCGGCGCCCTAAGGGCCATCGATGAGGCGGCTCTCGCGGGGGCCAACGTTGCCCCAGCCGCGGAACTACTCGGCGTTACGCTGTAGGCCGAGAAAGGCGTCCATGTCGAACATCACTGTCCAGTTGCCTGACGGATCCCTTCGTGAGGTGCCCACGGGCGCCACGGCGGCCGACCTCGCGGTGGCGATCGGACGTCGGTTGGCGGGCGACGCGCTGGCTGCACGAGTCAACGGGATTCTCTGCGACCTCGGCACCCCACTGAGTGACGGCGATACGGTGAGCATCGTGACCCCGGCAAGTGACGAGGGCCGCGACGTTCTTCGTCACTCGACGGCGCACGTGATGGCTCAGGCCGTCGTTCGACTGTGGCCTGGGGCGCAGTTCGCCATCGGTCCCGCTATTACCGATGGCTTCTACTACGACTTTCGGCTCCCGAACGACGCTCGTTTCAGCGACGACGACCTCGAGCGAATTGAGTCGGAGATGCGCACCATCATCGCGGAGAATCAGCCGTTCCAACGCGAGGAGCACACGTACGACGAGGGGCTCGCGCTCTTCGCCGATCAGCCCTTCAAGGTGGAGATTATTTCGGGCGTGCGCGACGGACGAGGGGGTGACGACGAGTCGGAGGTCTCGGGTTCGCTCGTCACGTCCTACCGAAATACCGACTCGTTCCGCGATCTCTGTCGGGGTCCCCACGTTCCGGCCACGGGTCGTCTGGGCCACTTCAAGCTCATGAGGGTCGCTGGGGCCTACTGGCGAGGTGACGAGCACCGCGAGCAACTCCAGCGCGTCTACGGCACGGCCTGGGAGTCGGCTGAGGCGCTGGCGACCCACCTGGAGTTCCTCGAAGAAGCCGCCCGACGCGATCACCGGATCCTCGGGCGCGAGCTCGATCTCTTTAGCTTTCCCGCCGAGCTAGGTCCGGGACTCTCGGTCTTTCACCCCCGGGGTGGCACTGTTCGCCGGGTGATCGAGGAGTACTCCCGGTCCCGGCACGTGGCCGCCGATTACGAGTTCGTCTACTCTCCCCACATCACCAAGTCGGTCCTCTTTGAAACAAGTGGTCACCTGGATTGGTTCAGTGAGGACATGTACCCGCCGATGGAGCTCGACGAGGGTCAGGCGTACTACCTCAAGCCCATGAACTGTCCCTTTCACGTCCTGATTTTCAAGGCGCGTCAGCGCAGTTTTCGCGAGTTGCCCCTTCGACTCTTCGAGTTCGGCTCGGTGTACCGATACGAGAAGTCGGGGGCCGTTCACGGCTTGACGCGGGTTCGGGGTATGACCCAGGACGACGCGCACATCTTCTGTACTCGTTCCCAGATGCGAGACGAGCTCGCCAATCTGTTGACTTTCGTCTTGGATCTCCTCAGAGACTTTGGACTCGACGACTTTTACCTGGAGCTGTCGACTCGCCCGGAGGGAAAGGCGGTCGGCAGTGACGAGGACTGGCAAGTAGCCGAGGCGACTCTGGCCGACGTGGCCCGCGCGGCGGGAATCGAAACCGTCCGCGATGAAGGGGGTGGGGCCTTCTACGGACCCAAGATTTCGGTCCAGGCTCGTGACGCTATCGGACGCACGCACCAGCTCTCCACGATTCAGCTGGACTTTCAGCTGCCCGCGCGCTTCGACGCTGAGTACGTGAGTTCTGACAACCACCGAGAACGCCCGGTGATGATTCACCGCGCGCTCTTTGGCTCGGTGGAGCGCTTCATCGCGATTTTGGTCGAACACTACGCCGGGAACTTCCCGACGTGGATGGCTCCAGAACAGGTTCGGGTCCTCGGGGTGCGAGACGATCACGACGAGTACGTGGACAAGGTCCGCCGACGACTTCGCGCGGCGGGTCTACGAGTGGTCGTCGAGACCGCGAACGAGCCGCTCGGTGCTCGGATTCGTCGCGCCAAGGTGGAGAAGGTCCCCTACATCCTCGTGGTGGGTGATTCCGACGTGGCCGAGGGCACCGTCGGGGTGAACTCTCGCGGCAGTGACACACCCGAGCGCGGCGTCGACCTCGACGAGTTCATCTCTCGCCTCGGCGACGAGATCGCCTCCCACGGCTCTCCGGAGCGTCGCCGTGGCACTTGAGCGTCTCTACGCCGCCTGGCGTCAGGCGTACGTCTCGTCGAGTGACGCCGAGCGCCACGCGCGCGACGAGGGGGAGTGCGTCTTTTGCCACCTGGGTTCTCTCACTCCGTCGGCGGAGTCCGGCGTGATCTGGCGAGACGAGTACTCGTTCGTGACCCTCAACGCTTTTCCCTACGGATCGGGGCACCTGCTCGTGCTGCCCCGTCGCCACGTGGGCGGTGTGAGCGACTTGAGTGATGATGAGTACGACAGTTTTGCGCGAACTATTCGCCACGCCGTCGGAGCGCTCGAGCGCGCCTACGGGGCCGACGGTATGAACATCGGTATGAACCTGGGTCAGGCGGCGGGGGCGGGCATCCCCAAACACCTGCACGCCCACGCCCTGCCGCGCTGGAGTGGCGATACCAACTTCATGACCGCCATTGGCGAAACCCGCGTACTACCCGAAGCACTCGAGACCACCTGGTCAAAAGTGCTCGCCCACTGGGTCGCGCCCGAACTCCAGTAAACCGGTACACTGGGGGGCTAGGGCGAGGAGAGCGATGTTCGACGGAAAGTTCCGCCAATCCGCGGACGCCACGATGGCTCCCGTGGGCCGGGTGCTCGGGCGAGCCGGCCTCTCGGCGGACGTGCTGACCGCCGGGGGATTCGTCTTCGCACTCGCTACGGCGGTCTGCATTGCCTCAGGACTCTTCTGGCAAGCCATCGTCTTGCTGATTCTCGCCGGAGCCCTCGACCTCTTAGACGGGGCGGTGGCGAAGGCCACACAGCGAACCTCGAAGAGAGGCAGTTTCTTCGACTCGGTCGTTGATCGAGTTTCGGATGCGGTGATGCTCGGGGGAGTGGCCTACTACATCTCGGCTCACCACCACGGCACCTTGGTGCTCTTGCCCTTCGGATTGCTGACGACGTTTCTCATGATCTCCTACCAGCGCTCGAAGGCGGAGAGCTTGGGCATCCCGGCCAAGGGAGGTTTGATGGAGAGGGCGGAACGCCTCGTCCTCTTAGGGGTCGCGTTGTCCTACCGGGCCTGGTTCATTCCCTGGTTATGGGTGATGTTGGCGCTCACGGCGATGACGATGGTGGGTCGCTTCTACCGGGTGTGGCAGGCTGCGGAGCGTCCGGCTCCCGCCGCCCCCTCGCCCCCTCGCCACTACGGAGAGAGGCTGCGCCGACGTTCGTACCGGGCGAGTCGCCACTGAACCAGTGAGAGGTAGCGCTCGAGTCCGTGCGATTAAGGCCGGGGCTGGCCTCGTGTCGCTTCTACCCGAACGCTTCGACGTGGCGGTGGCCCAATGGGCGGCGCTCCATCGACCACGACGCGCGGAGGTCGAACGTCGGGTGCGCCACAATCTGGCCGCAGTCCTCGGCGAACCACTGGATCCGAGCGAGTTGGACCGGTGGGTTGAGCGCTCACTGCGCTCGTACGCGCGATACTGGGCCGAGACCTTCAAACTCTCCCGACTCGCGCCCGAAGAGCGCTCGAGGCGCTTTTGCATTTCGGAGGGACGAGAGTATCTGGACGATGCTCACGCGGCGGGTCGAGGAGTCATTGTCGCACTTCCTCACGTGGGAAATTGGGACTGGGGAGGGTCGTACATCGCGTCGGTCGGGATGCCGATGACCGTGGTCGCGGAGAAACTCGAGCCGATCGAACTTTTCGAGTTCTTCACGTCCCAGCGTCGAGCGGTCGGGGTGGAGGTTGTCGGCCTGGACGAGGAGGCGTCGAGTCGCCTCACGCGTGTCCTCGGGGCCGGTGGCGTGGTGGGTCTGTTGTGTGATCGCGACATCCAGGGCAACGGGATTGAGGTGGAGTTCTTTTCCCACCGGGTCACCGTCCCGGCCGGTCCGGCGACATTAGCCCTGCGCACCGGAGCCGCGTTAGTGCCGGCGGCCTGTTTCATGGGTCCTGGTTCCGATCACTTTGCCGCCGTCGGCCCACCCCTCGACACGAACCGTCGAGGACGTCTTCGTGAGGACGTCACTCGTGTGACCCAGGAACTGCTCTACGAGTTAGAAGATCTGATTCGTCGCGCCCCCGAGCAGTGGCACGTTCTCGAGGACCGGTTCGCGTGAACGACACCCTGCGTCGAGTGGTTCTCGTGAGCCCGTACTCGCTCTTCGTTCCCGGCGGGGTTCAAGAGCAGGTTCTCTCGATGAGTCGAGAACTCGCGCGACGCGAGTACGACGTCACCGTTCTTAGCCCTGGTCCGGCGACGTCGGTACTCGACACTCCGGCGCATGTGGTAGCGCTGGGGCGCGCGAGGGCGGTGCCGGCGAACGGTTCGAGAGCGCCTCTCGCGCTCTCGGGACGCGACCAGCGCGCGGCTCTTGAGTCCGTGCGTCGCGCGTCGCCCGACGTGGTGCACGTCCACGAACCCTTCGCACCGCGTCTCGCCGGGGCCATCGTGCGCACTCACGAGTACCCCCTCGTGGCCACGTTTCACCGGGCCGGTCTTGGCGGCGACATCCGACTCGCGGCGCCGTGGTTGCGTCGTCGAGCACGACATATTGATGTGTCGACGGCGGTGTCCCCGGCTGCGGCCGAGTTGGCCGAGCACTATGGAGTTCACGCTGAAGTGCTCTTCAACGGATTCGACGTCGATCGCTTCTCGGAGTTTCCCCGCGTTCATCACGACCGACCAACCTTGGTGTACGTCGGTCGGCTCGAGGCCCGCAAGGGAGTCGACACCGTGATCGACGCGGTGCTCGAACACAACCGGGTGGCGCGGGCCGGCTGGCGTCTCGTTGTGCTGGGGGATGGTCCCGAGGCCGGATCTCTACGCCGACGCGCCGGGGGGTCTCACGACATCGAGTTCCTCGGCCGAGTGGACGATGAGACGAAGCGTCGGTGGTGGAGGTCGGCGGACGTGGCTCTCGCCCCGTCACGCTACGGCGAGTCCTTCGGACTCGTCATCCTCGAGGCGATGGCGTCGAGTACACGAGTGGTGGCCAGTGACATCGCGGGTTACCGCGAGGCGAGCGGTGGCCACGCCGTGTTGGCTCGACCCGGCGACGTGGCGTCGTGGATCACGGCCATCAGTCACGCTCTGGCCACCCGGGACACCTTGAGTCTCGAGGGGGCGAGACGCCACGCGATGGAGTGGTCAATGGAGCGACTCGTCACTCGTTACCTCGAGCTCTACTACGTCGCACTTCGACGTCGAGCGGCTCTCCGGTAGGCTGGGGTGATGGCGGGTTCACGTGGCTCACGACAACGTCGTGGACCCCGTCGGGAGCCCCCAACCGTGACCGTCACTCTCGATCCGAGTTGGCAGAGCCCGTACTCTCCGACCGCTGAAGAGCGAGAAGAGCACTCGAAAGCTCTAAAGCGCTACC
>JAKBAZ010000003.1 GCA_021826255.1 Actinomycetes bacterium | reverse complement strand
CGTTCATACTCGGCGCTCGTCAATACCAAGCAGAATCCCGGGGTGCTCGGCCCGATTCCGTCGTGGGGGACCTCCATCGGAGTTCCGGGAATTGATCAGACGATCAACAATCTTCCCTTTACTCAGGCCTACGAGCCCGGATCGGTCTTCAAACTCGTGACGTTTTCGGCGGCCCTCAATGAAGGTCTCATTACTCCGACGACCCGCTTCACCGTTCCCGGTGGAGTCATGGTCGGAAACTACATGTTCCACGACGCGGAACCTCACGGAACCGAGGTGTTGACCGCGACACAGATCATCGCTCAGTCGTCCAACATTGGGACGTACGAAATTGGCCAGCGCGTCGGCGAAGCGGGCATCTTGGCTCAGGTGGAGCGCCTGGGCTTCGGGCAGGTGACGGCGACGAATTTCCCGGGGGAGACTCCCGGACTGCTGGTGTCCGCCGCCACCTGGTACGCCAGTGACGCGGCGTCACTTCCCATCGGGCAGACCGACGCCGTTCCGGCCATTCAAGTTCTGGACGCATACAACACCGTCGCCAATAACGGAACGTTCGTGGAGCCCCGATTGGTCCGAGGCTACGTCGGCCCCTCTGGGCGCGTCGTGCCGGCACCCGCTGTACCGAGCCGACCGGTGTTAACCCCCGCCGTCTCGAGCACCCTCACCAAGATGCTGGAGCAGGTGGTACTTCAGGGCACGGGAACGAACGCCATTATTCCCGGCTACGAAGTGGCTGGAAAGACGGGAACATCCTCCATCCCGTATCCGGGTCACGCCGCCTACACGCCCTACTTCGACGCGTCGTTCGTCGGATTCGCCCCGGCCAACAAGCCGGTGTTGTCCATGATTGTGCTGATCGAGCGCCCCCTCACCACTATCTACGGTGGTTCAGCGGCGGCGCCCGTTTTTAAAGAGGTAATGAGCTACGCCCTTCGTCACTACGGCATCCCCTCGAGCGGAGTCGTCATCCACCCGCTCCCCGGAAGTGCCTCGTTTGCCTCGGATGTGACCTGATGCATCTCGGCGATCTCTTTCCCCTGGCGAGTCTGGACCTCGACGCGGCCACCACCGAAATCCTGTCCGTCGAACTTGACTCTCGTCGCTGCGAATTCGGCTCCCTCTTTATCGCGTGGTCGCCATCAGACGACGAACGACGCCGGCACATCGATGACGCACTGGCTCGGGGGGCCTCGGCGATTGTGACGACTCGCTCCCACGGTCTGCCCGTTCCCGAAATCGTGATTTCCCCTGACCAGTTGGGGGACGAGAGCGCGCGACTGGCGGCCGACATTACGGGCCACCCCGAGCGTGAACTGCGATTGGTCGGAGTGACGGGGACGAACGGTAAAACCACCGTGAGCACGCTCATCGGCCATCTCTTGAACTTCTCGGGTCATCCGAGTGGAGTCATCGGTACGCTCACGCAGGCGCGTACGACACCCGCCGCGCCCGAGCTCTACCGACACCTTCGCCAGTGGCGCCAGCACTTCGGGGATCAGGCTGAACCTCCCACCGTGGTGGTCGAAGTGTCATCTCACGCCCTCGTCCAGGATCGGGTGAAGGGGCTGCACTTCGACCTCGCGGTGTTCACTAACCTCAGCCGAGATCACCTCGACTACCACGGTTCAATGGAGGAGTACTTTCTCGCCAAGGCCCGACTGTTCACCCCCAACTACGCCACACGAGCGGTGGTGTGGAGTGATAACGGCTACGGAGAGCGCCTCGCCGAGACCGCTGCCCTCCCCGTACTTCGCGTCTCTCGTGACGACGCCTCAGACGTCGTGGGCACCCTGCTCGGCACGACGTTCTTGTGGCGGGGGCGCGTGGTGTCGAGTCCCCTCGTGGGTGGGTACAACGTCGACAATCTCTTGCTCGCTATGAGCGCCGCGGTGGAACTGGGACTTTCGGAGGAGACCGTCGTGGAGGGGGTGAGCCGCCTGACTCCCGTGGAGGGTCGCTTCAACGTGCAGCGGGCCGGGGGAGTGGACGTGGTGGTGGACTACGCCCACACGCCCGACGGACTCGAACGGTTAATCACCGATGTGCGATCCGTGAGTACGGGTCGTCTCATTACTGTGTTCGGGTGCGGAGGTGATCGAGATCGCGGTAAGCGTCCCCTCATGGGCGAGGTCGCTTCGAGAGGCTCCAACATCACCATCGTGACCTCGGATAACCCGCGTCGCGAGTCTCCGGATGCCATTATTGACGAGGTTATGGCGGGGGTTGTCCCCGGGGCTGAGGTGGAGAGAATTGTCGATCGGGCGGAGGCCATCGCGAGGGCGATTGGGCTGGCTGACGACGGAGACGTGGTGATTGTGGCCGGAAAGGGTCACGAGCGGGTCCAAGTCTTCGCCGACCGTGAAGAGCCCTTTAGTGACCTCGAGGTCGTGGCTCAAGAGTTGAGGAAGCGCGCATGTTGAGTTTGATGGAGTCGGGCGGACTGGCGTTCCTCTTCGCGCTCTTCGTGACCCCGGGCTGGATTCGGTTCGTTCGTCGACGCAGTCTGGGTCAAAATATTCGAGAAGATGCCCCCGCATCGCACCTCGTGAAAGCGGGAACCCCGACCATGGGTGGTGTCGTCATCGTTCTGGCGATGATTGTCGGGTACGTCATGGGTCACGTGGGCACGGCGGTGGAGTTCACGCGCAGCGGAGTTCTTACCGTGGCCGTGACACTCGCCACTAGCATCGTGGGTTTCGTCGATGACTACCTCGCGATTCGTCACTCTCGTAATCTCGGACTCAACAAACGGGGCAAGTTCTTCGGGCAACTTCTGATTGCTGTCGTCTTCGCCGCACTCGCCGTGGGGTGGATTCACGTTCACACCACGTTGTCCTTCACGCGGTTCTCCCTGCCCGGGTGGCCCTTGAGTACCTGGGGCTGGGCGCTGATGGCGATACTCGTCATTGTCTCCACGTCCAACGCGGTCAATCTGACTGACGGCTTGGACGGCCTAGCGGCGGGCTCGGGCACGTTCGCCTTCGGGGTGCTCTCCATCATCGGATACTGGCAGTTTCGTCACTTCGCGATCTACCATCTCCCCTCCGCCCTCGACTTGAGCCTCGTCGCCACCGCCCTCGTTGGAGCCTGCCTCGGGTTCTTGTGGTGGAACGCCGCCCCGGCGCGCATCTACATGGGCGATACGGGATCTCTCGCCATCGGTGCCGCTCTTGGATCGTTGTGTTTGCTGATGAACCTCGACCTCCTCTTACCGGTCATCGGAGGGCTCTTCGTGGCGGAGACCTCCTCGGTCATTCTGCAGGTCTTCTCCTACCGAGTTTTTGGGCGCCGGCTCTTTCGCATGGCTCCCTTCCACCACCATTTCGAGTTAAAGGGTTGGCCCGAAGTCACGGTGATCATTCGCTTTTGGATTCTCGCGGGTCTCCTAGCCGCCCTCGGACTGGGCGCCTTTTACGGTGACTTTTTGAAGATTGCGAAGGTGGTGTGATGATTCGCGAACTCCTTCGGCGCCCTCGCCGTACGGGACCAGACTCCCCGGAGCGTCCCGCGCGCCATACTCTCGGGCACTCCCTCGTGGTGCTGACGGCTCTGCTCTGCACGGGCGGCGTCGTCATGGTGGCCTCGGCGTCGAGCGCCATTGAGACCCTCTCGACCGGTTCGCCCTACGGCATTCTGGTCCGAGAAGTTCTGTACCTCTTCTTGGGGGTGATGACGTTCTACATCGTCACTCGATTCGATCTCGACCTCCTCGTCCGCGCCGCCCCGTATCTGATGGGTGCGGCGGTCGCGGGACTGATGGCGGTGGCGGCGGTGGGCACCTCGGTGAACGGCGGACGACGCTGGATTCGGGTGGCGGGATTCACGGTGCAACCATCCGAGTTCGCCAAATTGGCCGTTCTCTTCTACGCCGTGTGGGTTCTCGAGCGCTTTCGCCAGCACTTGAATGAACCGCGCAGCCTGGTGAAGTATCTCTCCCCCGTGGGCCTCGTCCTCCTCCTCGTTCTCTACGGATCCGACATCGGGACGTCGTCCATCATCGCGTCCATCGTGGTGGTGGTGTTGCTCCTCGCCGGACTGGAGCAACGTTTCGTCGGTTGGGGACTGGCGAGCGCGGTGGGGGGCCTTCTCCTGTACGCCCAGAGCGCACGCGGACGCTACTCCCTCCAGCGTCTCACCGCCTTCTTGCACCCCTCGAGCCAATTGGCGGGAGCTAACTACCAGCTCCAGCAATCGAAAATCGGACTCGGCGCGGGCGGAGTCAGTGGACTCGGATTTGGGCAGAGTCGTGAGAAGTGGGGGCTGTTGCCTAACCCCCACACCGACTTCATTTTCTCGATACTCGGTGAGGAGTTGGGGCTCATCGGAACCCTCTTGGTCCTCGGGCTCTTCCTCGCCTTCTTGTTCGTCGGAATGCGAATCTCCGCTCGCGCCTCGAGCGATCGCAATCGACTCTTGGCGGCCGGCGTGACGTGGTGGATCTGTGGAGAGGCTCTTCTCAACATGGCCTCGGTGGTCGGACTCTGGCCGGTCACCGGGATTCCCCTGCCCTTCTTCAGCTACGGCGGAAGTGCGCTCATCGTTCAGCTAGCGGCCGTCGCAGTTCTCTACAGTGTCGCGCGCGATACTCGACGGGGTCCCACGCTACTCATCGTCAATCGTCACGAGAGGCGGGTGTCGTCGCGGGAGGCTCCCTTAAGGTCGCCGACGCGCCCCCGAACTCCCGTGCGGGTTCCTCGCCGGTGAGAGGGCCGGTCGTTATCACGGGCGGTGGCACCGGTGGCCACCTCTATCCGATGCTGGCGATCGCCGAGTCCCTCGTGGAAAGCGGCCTCGACTACGAGGACGTTCTTCTCGTGGGCTCCCAGCGTGGCCAAGACGCGATTATTCTCGCCGACAGTCGATTCGCTCGTCGCCTCCTCCCGGGGCGCGGTCTGCGGCGCTCGCTCTCGGCGTCAGCGGTGCGCGACAATGTGCGAGCGCTTGGCGGGCTCGCGGTAGCGGTGGTGACGTCCCTCTACTGGACGATTCGCGACCGACCACGTGTCGTGGTCTCGGTCGGTGGTTACGCCGCCGCGGCGACCTCGTTCGCCGCGTGGGTCTGTCGTCGGCCCCTCGTCCTCGTCGATCTCGACGCGGCTCCGAGTTTGACGAATCGGCTTCTCTCGCGACTGGCGACCGAACGATGCCGGGCCTTCGCGGGCCCCGGGGGAGGAGTGGTGACGGGCGCGCCCCTGCGCCGTTCCCTTCGTCACCTCGATCGGAGCGAGGAGGCCCGCCGACTCCGTCGGACCGAGATCGACCCCCCGATTGACCCGCAGAACTTGGTCGTCGTGGTCATGTCGGGATCGTTGGGGGCCCGCAGCGTGAACGACGCCGTGAGGAACTTGGCGCTGTCGTGGCGTGATCGCTCGGGAGTGACCCTGGTCCACATCACCGGTCGACGAGACTTCGAGCGCTACCGAGCGGGAGTCGAGGGGTCCTTCGACTACCGCGTAGTGCCCTACGGGGATATGACGTTCTGGTGGGCCCTCGCCGACGTCGCCGTCACGCGCGCCGGGGCCACTACGGTCGCGGAGCTCTGTTCTCTCGGTATTCCCGCAGTGATCGTGCCCCTGCCCGGAGCACCGGGCGACCACCAGAGCGTGAACGCGCGTCAGCTGGCCTCGTCGGGCGCCGCGCTGGTCGTTGCTGATCAGGATCTCTCTCCAGCAACGCTCGAACTCGCTCTCGAGCGTCTCTTCGAACCCACGACTCGTGCCGCCATGGCCGACGCCGCTCGAGCTCTCGGGCGTCCCGACGCCTCGCAGCGAATTGCCAACGTCATCCTCGAGGTGGCAAGGTGAGCCGCTTACGTCCGGGTGCTCGGGTTCACGTACTCGGCGTTGGCGGGGCCGGCATGAGCGCCCTCGCTCACTATCTCCGTGAGTGGGGCTGTCTCGTGAGCGGGTGCGACGCTCGCGAGTCCGCGGTACTCGACGAACTTCGCGCGAATCACATTGACGTCGTGTGCGGCCACGATGACTCTCACGTAAGTAACGTCGACGTCGTTCTCTGGTCGCCGGCGGTGAGGGAGAACCACGGCGAACTCGACGCGGCTCGAGTGGCCGGGTGCGAACTACTTCCCCGACGCCGCCTGCTCGCCGCGCTCGCCGACGGCCGAGACGTACTGGCGGTGACGGGGACCCACGGCAAGACGACGGCCACGTCCATGCTGGCTCACGTCCTCGCCAGCGCCGGTCCCGCCTCGTGGATCGTGGGAGCCGACGTGCGCGGACTGGGACGGTCTGGTCACTTCGGGGGAGGTCCCCTCGCC
Source organism: Actinomycetes bacterium (assembly GCA_021826255.1). Classification (GTDB taxonomy): domain Bacteria; phylum Actinomycetota; class Acidimicrobiia; order Acidimicrobiales; family RAAP-2; genus RAAP-2. The sequence continues at coordinate 28,014 of JAKBAZ010000003.1, read as the reverse complement.
CTCGAACTTGACGAAAGCTACGGCGCCTTCACCGAGATCACTCCCGCGGGTCTCGTCGTGTTGAACGTGGACGTTGATCACTTGGACTACTACGGGGACGTCGCACACCTGCGCGCCGCCTTCGCTGACGTGGTGGAACGCACCCGTGGACCGGTCGTCGTGTACCAGCCCGACGAGGGTGCGCGGGCGGTGGCCGATTCGGTGTCGCGTCCACTCATCAGAGTCGGCCCGCCCGGGTCGGGGTGTGACGTGGAACTCGAACGAGTCTCCTCCGGGCCCTTTCGGGTCTCGGGAACCCTCACCTCGCCCTGGGGATCGCTCGATATAGGTCTCGGAGTTGCCGGGAATCATTCGTTCCTTGATGCGGCACTAGTGGCGACGTTAGCCCTCGCCCACGGGGTAGCGAACGATACGGTCACGGAGGGGCTCTCAGCGTTTCGGGGGGCTCCGCGCCGATTTGAGCGCGTGGGGCGATGGCGCGACGCCGACGTGGTCATCGATTACGCCCACCTCCCTGCAGAAATCGCCTCAACGCTCTCCACGGCGTGGACGTCGGGCTACCAGTTACCCGTCGTCGTCTTTCAGCCCCACCGTTACACCCGAACCCTCGAAGTGGGTGAGGATTTCGCTCCCGCTTTTGACGGGGTGGAACTCGTCATTGTGACTGACATCTACTCGGCGGGTGAGATCAATTCGTCGGGCGTCACTGGAGAGTACGTCGCCGAGGCGTTGCGCCGACGGGGGCGAGTTCCTCGAGTGGTGTACGCCCCAGAACTCTCCGACGCCGCTCGGGCCGTCGAGGAGAACGGCCCGGGGGACCTTCTCCTCCTCGTGGGCGCGGGGGACGTTCCCGACGTCGCTACCCTTCTCGGGGTGTCACGTTGAGTTCGAGCACCCGCTTCGATGACGACCCGCGGGTTGCTCACGACGTCGACCTCTCGTCACGCTCCACCTACGGATTAAACGCCCGGGCCTCTACGGTGCTGAGCGTTCGCTCGCGCGACGACCTCGAGGGACTCGACGAGGTCATCGAAGCTCTCGGACACCCGTGGCGAACTCTCGGCCAGGGCTCCAACGTGGTACTGGGTCCGGGGTGCGCACGAATGACCATTGTCTCTCTTGAAGGCGAGTGGGGCGCCATGTCGGTCGACGAGACCGGGCTCGCCCGACTCGGGGCCGGACTCGCTCTCCCGGTGGCGGCCCGTCGGTTGAGCTCGGCCGGGTGGACCGGATTTGAGTGGGCGGTCGGAATCCCCGGGAGTGTCGGGGGGGCGGTCGTGATGAACGCGGGGGGTCACGGAGCCGACACCGCGAGTGTGCTCTCCCGAGTGGCGCTCTGGCGTCACGGGAGGATCGAGTGGATCTCCGCGTCCGAACTCGAGTTGACCTATCGTCATTCGGCCCTGTCGGACGACGACGTGGTTCTCGAAGCCGAGATTCGCCTGGTGCCAGGTGACCCTGACGAGTCGGCCGAGCGGCTCCGTGAGATCGTGCGCTGGCGACGGGAGCATCAGCCCGGGGGGCGAAACGCCGGCAGCGTCTTTACGAATCCTCCGGGCGACCACGCCGCGCGCCTTCTCGAGGTCGCCGGCGTGAAGGGTGCTCGCCGCGGGGGAGCGGTGGTGTCGACGAAGCACGCGAACTTCATCCTCTGTGAGCCCGGGACCGGCGCGAGCGAGGTGATTGATCTCATGATCCATATGCGAGATCGAGTGCGACACGAGTGCGGCGTCACGCTCGAGACTGAACATCGCTTCATTGGCGTGGAGGCTCCCTGGTGAGTCGCAAGCCCCTGGTGTCGAGTGATGACGAAAAGTCCCGCTCGAAGAAGACTCGTCCCGTTCGGTCACCCTCCAAGCCCACGGCGACGTCGCCGCGACGGGGTCGAGCACCCCGTCGGCGCGAACGCCCTGAGGTCTCGTCGAGCGACAACGTGGTGGAGATCGCCCGACCCCGTCGCCGGCGCCGCGTTCGGCGCGTCGTGGTGGTCGTCGCTCTCGCCCTGGTGGCGGGAGCTCTCGCCAAAGGTGGTGACGTCGTCCTGCACTCGTCCTATTTTTCTGTCACTGACGTCGTCGTGACGGGGGAGATCCACGAGAGTGCGGCTCAGGTGATCGCGGCCTCTGGACTAGCGAACCGCCCGGCAATGATCGACGTGTCGAGCAGCGCTATTTCCGAGCGCCTCGCCAGGTTTCCCTGGATTGATCGAGTCTCCGTCGTGACCCACTGGCCCCACCGGGTGGACATCGCGGTGAGCGAGTCTCACGCCGTGGGCGTGACCTTCATCGGAGCCCACCAGTTGTTCTACGTGGGTGACCAGGGTCAGGACCTGGGTTCCGCGCCACTGAACGCCAATCTGCCCACTCTCGTGAGTCCGTTGGGTCTGACGGGGGAGAAGGCGTGGGTGTGGAAGGGATCGGCCGCGGCCCTCGTGGCGTCCCAACTACCCGTGGCCTTTTCCGCCCAAGTTCGTGAGATTCACCAGTCGTCGTCGGGTTCGGTTTCGCTCGTGATGACCACTCCGTTGACTTTCGTCCTCGGTCCGCCGAGTGATCTTGGGGCGAAATTCGTGGCCATCGCCTCGGCGATTGCCCACGCCAGTTTCGCTCCGGGGGACGTGGTTGACGTGTCGACACCCAGCGAAATCGCAGTTTCTGGGCCTTCTTCCTCATCGTAGGGGTGAAAGAGGCATAAAATGACCTGTCTGGCGAGGCCCGCGGTGCGCGGCCCTCGACCTCGAGGTCGGATCGAAGGGATGGCCATGAGCCTGAATCAAAGCAACTACCAGGCGGTGATCAAGGTAGTCGGCGTGGGTGGAGGTGGCGTCAACGCGGTCAATCGCATGATTACCTCGGGAATGCGCAGTATTGAGTTCATCGCCGCCAATACCGACGCCCAGGCCCTTTTGCTCTCCGAAGCCGACATCAAACTGGACATTGGTCGTAACCTCACCCGGGGACTCGGAGCGGGGAGCGATCCCGAAATGGGCCGTCAGGCCGCCGAAGAGCACCGGGGCGAGATTGAAGACGCCATCAAGGACGCCGACATGCTGTTCATCACGGCGGGCGAGGGTGGTGGTACGGGAACGGGGGCAGCGCCCGTGGTGGCCGACGTGGCTCGTTCCCTCGGGATTTTGACGATCGGCGTGGTGACGCGCCCCTTCGCGTTCGAGGGTAAGCGCCGCGCGTCTCAGGCCGAGCGGGGAATTCAAACTCTTCGCGAGAAGGTGGACACGCTCATCGTCATTCCCAATGACCGGCTGCGTACGGTGGCGACCAGCGACACCTCGCTGCTCGACGCCTTCAAGATCGCCGACGACGTGCTGTTGTCGGCCGTGCGGGGCGTGACCGACATCATCACGGTTCCCGGCCTGATCAACACCGACTTCGCGGACGTCAACACGGTGATGCGTAACGCCGGCACGGCCATCATGGGGGTGGGCACCTCGACCGGAGAGGGTCGGGCCGTGAACGCCGCTCGGGCCGCCATCACGTCGCCCCTGCTCGAAGCGTCCATCGAGGGCGCGAGGGGAATCTTGATGAACATCGTGGGGGGTAATTCGCTGACCCTCAACGAGGTCACCGACGCCATGAGCATCATTCACGACGTCGCCCACGCCGACGCCAACATCATCTTCGGAGCGGTCTTTGACGAGTCGATTGGCGACGCGGTGCGCGTGACGGTGATTGCGGCCGGGTTCGACCACGCGGCGCCCTCGGCGAACACCCCTCGCACGAGCGTCTCGCCGGCGGCCACCCTGACCGCCCCGGAGGCGCCGGTGAGCGACATCTTCTCCTCGACGAGTTCGGACGACTTCCTCGACTTCGGCGACGACGACTTGCCGGGATTCATCAACGGACTCTGAGTTCGTGGACGTTCACGCCGCTCTCGGCGAGTTGCGTGAACGTATTCGCGCCACCGGGGTACCTCTCGAGCGAGTTCGACTCGTCGCCGTGACCAAGTCCTTCGGCCCCGCCGCCGTCCGGGCCGCTCTCGACGAGGGGATCACCGACCTGGGGGAGAACTACGTGGATGAGTTGGGAGAGACTCGGCGCGCCTGCGAGGGCTGGACTCCGACCCCCCGGTGGCACTATCTCGGGGCGCTTCAGACGAACAAAATTGCCCGGGTGCTTGAGCACGCGGACGTGATTAGTTCGTTGAGTCGTGCCAGAGAGATCGATCGTCTCGTTCGGCTGAACGCGACCCAAGAAGTCGACGTTCAAGTGGACTTCACCGGGCGACCCGAGCGCGGGGGGGCATCACCCGAGGAGGTTCCCGACCTCGTCGCGCGAGCACTCGACGGGGGCCTTCGCGTTCGGGGTCTGATGACGGTCGCCCCGCCGGAGCGAACGGCGGCGCAACGCGCGTTCGGTTCTCTAGCGGGCCTCGCCAGTCGACTCGGACTCTCCGAGCTCTCGATGGGCATGAGCGACGACCTCGAACTGGCGTTAGCCGAAGGTTCGACCGAGATCCGGGTCGGCCGGGCTCTCTTTGGCCCGAGGGCGCCCCGAGTCGGCGCTGCCCTAACATAGAACGACGCGGTCGAGCCGCAAGGAGACTGTCATGAATGAACGAGTGCGCAAAATGCTGGGATTCCTCGGATTAGTCGAGGACGACTACAGCGACTACCCCGCGATGGAGCGCCCCTACTACGACGACGAGCCCCAGACCGAGCCGGTGAGGTCCCGCGACGCCCGACCCCGTTCGGTCACGCCGCCCTACCAAAACGTTCCCCCCGCACCCGCCCCGGCACCCGCCCCCACGCCTCGGACGTCGTCGGTGTCCGTTCTCAACTCCGGTCCCGTGGTGCCCCGGCCGCGCCCGGTTCCGGCGCCGCCCGGGGGTCTGCGGGGTATGACCCCGATGGCCGAGGTGGAGATTCTGCGCCCGGTGACCTTCGACGAGTGCCAGGCGATCGCCGACAATCTTCGCAACGGTCGGGCGAGTGTCGTGGTGCTCACTGAGGCGCCGGCGGAGGTTCGTCGTCGCCTGCTCGACTTCACGTCGGGCTGCGTGTACGCGTTCTTGGCGAAGATCGAGACCCTCGAAAAGGGTCGGGTCTACCTGACCTATCCCGCGTCGGTCCGGGTCAGTCCGGAGGTTCGCGCGGCGCTGAAGGCCTCCAACTACCGATCGGTGGAGTAGTGGTCTCTCTCCTTCGCCAGTTGATCCTTATTTACATCTGGCTGATCTTCTTCGCCATCATCTTGACCTGGGTACCCCAGGCCACGGGGACGCTGGCCACGATTCGACGGGTCCTGACCTCGGTGACCGATCCCGTCCTGCGTCCGATTCGGGCCGTTGTCCCTCCGCTTCGAGTAGGTATGGGAGCGATTGACCTGTCGCCGATCATCGCCGTCGTCGTGCTCGACATCATCTCCCGACTCCTTTAACATCACCCCGTCTCTTCGAGGCGAGCGGTAGGGTGGAGGGCTATGGAAAGCACTGACACGCCTCGTTCCGCTCTTGATGAATTAAAGGACGTCACCTTTAAGCAGGGGATGCGCGGCTACTCCATCGCCGAGGTGGATGACTTCCTCGACCGGGCCGCGACGGACTACGAGAAGGTTCGTGATCGCCTCGCTCAGCAGCATCAACAACTGCGCCAGGCCGCTGAGCGTATTGCGCAACTCCAGGCGTCGTTGAGTTCAACCCCTTCCGCCCCCGCCCCCGCTCCGGCTCCGGCACCGGCACCGCTCGCCCCCGTTCCCGCCCCCGCCCCAAGCCCGGCTCCGGTCGTCTCTCGGGATGCCTCGGGCGAGATCACCGAGATGATCGCGATGGCCCAGCACTTCGTGGCCGAAACTCGTTCCGAGGCCGAAGCCAAGGCGCGTGAAGTGACCCAAGCGGCCCAGGAGCGAGCACGAGAGATCGTGACCGAGGCGAAGAGTCGCGCTGAAGATGAAGTCACCCGCTTAAACGGGCTCAAGCAACGTTTGAGCGAGGAGATTGCGGCCCTGACCCGTCAGTTGGAAGTCGACCGGGAGCAGTTGCTTCGAGTCCTGTCGGAACTGACGACCCGGGTGGACTCCTCACTGCGACTCGGCCAGGGTAGCCACGCGGCGCCGACGAGCGCCGTGGCGAGTGAGGTTCCCACCATCTCCCAGGCGCTGCGCTTCGACCAGGAGTGAGCGTTTCGCAGCGACGGACTGCTAGCCTCGCTGCGCACTGACCAAGGAGATCCCCATGTCAACCCCCGCGAAGAAGGCCGTCGCCAAGTCCCCGGCGAAGGCGTCGCCGGCCAAGAGCCCCGCGAAGAAGTCTTCAGCCACAGCTACGGCGAAATCGGGCGCTAAGACTCCGGTGAAGGCCGTGGCGAAGAAGGCCGTCGCCGCGTCGTCGGGTGGTTCGAAGGCGGTGGCCAAAGCCCCTGCGAAGAAGGCCCCGACGAAGAGTGCTGCGACCAAGGCGGCGCCCGCGAAGAAGAGCGCCCCGTTGAAGGTGTCCGCCTCGAACGCTCTCCAGAAGGAGAAGGAAGCCAAGGCCAAGGCCGCCGAGAAGTTGAAGATTCAGAAGGAGAAGGAGGCTAAGGCTCGCGCTCTCCAGAAGGAGAAGGAAGCCAAGGCCAAGGCCGCCGAGAAGGTGAAGATTCAGAAGGAGAAGGAGGCTAAGGCTCGCGCTCTCCAAAAGGAGAAGGAAGCCAAGGCCAAGGCCGCCGAGAAGGCGAAGCTCCAAAAGGAGAAGGAGGCTAAGGCTCGCGCTCTCCAGAAGGAGAAGGAAGCCAAGGCCAAGGCCGCCGAGAAGGCTCGCGCTCTCGCTCAGAAGGCGAAGGAGAAGGCCGCTGCCGAGGCGAAGAAGCAGCGCGAGATTGACGCGAAGGCTAAGGAGAAGGCCGCCGCCGAGACGCGAAAGCGTCAGGAACTCGAGCGCCTGGAGGCTGAGGAACGCTCGCGCCGCGAACGCCGAGAGGCCGAGGAGCGTCGCCGGGCCGAAGAGCTGGAAGCCAAGAAGAATTCGAAGCCCTACGCCAACGACTCGGCGTTCTTGAAGCAACTCGAGGGTCTCCTTCTCGAGGCGCGTCAGCACACCCTGGATCAAATCGCGGTGAGCGACAACGAGGCCAACGAGATGTTGGTGGATCGCGAGCGCCTCGAGTACGACGACGAGGACGGATCGAGTGTTGCCTCGGATATCCAGCGTGACCAGATCAAAGAGTTTGCGAGTGCCCTGCGCCTCAAGGCTGATGAAATTGAAGTGGCGCTGGCCCGAGTCAAGGACGGCTCCTACGGACGCTGTGACGAGTGCTTCGAGCCCATCTCGAAGGCGCGACTTGAGTTCCAAGTGCCGGTCTTTACGTGCGTGACGTGTCGCGCCACCGTGTAGGCATCGCATCTTTCACCGTTGTCGCGGTCGCCGCGGCCGTAATCGGCGCGGACGACCTCTCGAAAAGTTGGGCTCGTCGGGCCCTCGTTCAGCACGCCCACCACGTGGTGGGGCCCCTCTGGTGGCGCCTGCAGTACAACTCGGGAGTGTCCTTCTCGCTGGGTGCCTCGCGCTCTCCGCTCGCCGTGATGTTGAGTAGTGCCGTTCTGGTGGCCATCGTCGCACTAGCGAGTCGCGCGGCTCCCGGGTGGGCGGCTCTCGGCTGGGGGTTAGTCGTGGGCGGTGGACTTGGCAATCTCTGGGACCGGTTACACTCACCTATTCATCAAGTGACTGATTTCATTTCGGTCGGAGGTTTTCCCGTTTTCAACGTCGCCGACGCCGCGCTCACCCTCGGATTCGCTATCCTCGCCATCCTCGTTGTGGCGGGGAGAAGGGTGTGGCGATGAGCGAGTCGGACGTTGACATTGTTCTTCCCGCGACCCTCGATGGTCTACGACTCGATCGTGCATTGGCGCTGGTGTCAGGGCTCTCGAGAGCGGAGGTGGCCCGACTGATCGATTCGGGAGAGGTGCAACTCGATGGCGCTGTCGTCGCCAAGGCGTCGTTGAAAGTGGTCGAGGGTCAGCACCTGGTCGCCCGCATTGACGAGACGAGTGACGCCGTCGAACCTGACGCGTCGGTCCCGGTTGATGTGGTCGCCGAAGGGGAGGACTACCTCGTCATCAATAAGCGGGCGGGTCAAGTCGTTCACCCGGGAGCTGGTCAGCTCATCGGCACTCTGATTGCTGGCGTGCTCGCCCGGCGCCCGGAAATCGCTCAGTTGGCGTCTGAGGGGCTCTGTGACCCTTCTCGCCCGGGAGTGGTGCACCGGTTGGATAAGGGAACGAGTGGCCTTCTCGTCGTGGCCACGACCCGCCGTGGTCTCGAGACTCTGCGCGAGGAACTGGCGAGCCGCGTGATGGGGCGAACCTATCTCGGGTTGGTTGACGGCCACGTGGAAGAGGATCGTGGAGTGGTGGAGGCGCCCATTGGACGTTCGACTCGCCAGCCCACGTTGATGGCGGTTCGAGCCGACGGGCGCGAGGCGCGCACTCACTACGACGTACTGGCGCGGCTCGATCGTCCCGCGACCAGTCTGCTGCGCCTACGACTCGATACCGGCCGAACCCACCAAATCCGGGTTCATCTCTCCACGATTGGTCACCCCGTTGTCAACGACTTACGCTACGGGCACCGCCGCGATCGCCGTCTCGAAGAAGAGCGCTTCTTTCTCCACTCCTACCAACTCGAATTCGTCGACCCGGCCACGGGCGAACCGCAACGATTCACTGCTGATTTGCCGGGAGATTTGAGTGAACTCGCGCCCCACTGGCGCGAGTTCCTCTCGACGAGTTAGAGCGCGGCGTCGCTGTGCACCGCTTGCACGGAGGCGTCACGACGCAGAATCTCGAGAGCTTCCTCTTCGGCTCGCCGGACTCGACGCACCCCGACGTCCAGGTGGGTAGCGGTCGCCTGGAGAGAGAGGGGAGTAGCTCCGTTCAGGCCGAAGCGCAGAGTGACCACGTCACGCTGGAGGGGGCTCAACTGGTCGAGCGCTCGGTGAAGTTGCTGATCGAGCATGGTCTGCTCAATGGAGCCGACCCAGTCGTCCTGGCTCGGAGCGACGAGGTCGCCGAGAGTCGTCGCCGAGTCGGACGAGGCCGGCTGGTCGAGACTCGCGGTGACTCCCGCGAGACCGCGGAGCGAGTCGCGCTCGGCTTTGCTCATCCCAGTCGCTTCCTCCAACTCCTCGTCGGTGGGCTTACGACCGAACAGGGCGGTCAACTCGGCGGTCGTGGCCTCGAGACGCTGGAGCTGCTCACCCACTTCGAGGGGAATTCGAATAGTGCGACCGTGCTGTTGGACGGCGCGCTGAAGGGCCTGGCGGATCCACCAGGTGGCGTAGGTGGAAAACTTGAATCCGCGCTCCCAGTCAAACTTCTCGACGGCGCGCAGGAGACCGAAAGTACCCTCTTGGACGAGGTCGACCATCTCCACGCCGCGGTCCTGGTACCGGCGGGCCCAGTGCAACACGAGGCGAAGGTTGGCGGCGACCATCTGCTTCTTTGCTTCCTCGTCCCCGGCCGTTACTCGCTTCGCTAGTTCGACCTGCTCGTCGTAGTTGGGCATCGGGTAGCGGTCGAGGTCGCGCATCAGAAGACCCAGCATGTCGTTGGTGTTGACGGTGGTTCGCTTGGCGGTGTTCACAGCTCGCTCCTCACTCGCGTTTGGGAGAGTTTCTCCTATGCACGTAGTACGAACTTACCATACGGTAGAAGAGGTGAAGCGTCACCTTTAACGAGGTCTTAACGAACTCACCCGTCCTCGTGGGTGCGACGCGCCGGGGCCAGACCGCGCGCCTGACGCACCATGTCGGCCAGGGAAAAACTCGAGAGGTGCTCGCGCATGTGATTTCCGACGTCGGCCCACACCGCGAGGAGAACGCACTGGCCCTCGTGATTACAGGCGCCGTCCCGGTGGGGTTCACCGAAGTCTCCCGCGACGATGGGTCCGTCGACGGCGGCCACGATTTCGGCCAAGGTGATGTCGTCGGGGTCTCGGGCGAGAACGTAACCGCCCCCCACACCGCGCTTGGAGCGCACCAGACCTACGCCTTTCAGGGTGAGCAGAATTTGTTCGAGGTAGGGCTGGGGAAGGCCGGTGCGTTCGGCGAGGTCACGAACGGACGTGGGGTGCTCTGCGTCCGGGTTCAGGGCGAGGCTGAGCAAGGCCCGACTGGCGTAGTCCCCGCGGGTGGACACTCTCACGACACCACACTACCGGCCGGGTGGTTTGGCGGCCCGGCACGTCGCGGTCGTCTGGCACACTCTAAGGGTGACGAATGAACTCTCTCCCGACTCCGACAACGTCGCGGTCGAACCCGACGACGTGCTCTCTCCCGGAACTCCCGACGGCGAGACCGGCGACTCCGAGGGCTCCGACTTCATCTCTCAGCCCGCGAAGGTCATGAGAATCGGGGCTATGGTCAAAACCTTGCTCGACGAGGCCCGTGCGGCGCCCCTCGACGAGGCCGGGCGCAAGAGACTTCGCGAGATCTACCAGACCTCCATCCAAGAACTCTCGGGAGCTCTCTCGAGCGACTTGAGTAACGAGCTCGCGAGAATGGCCTTGCCCTTCGAAGACGACGTCCCGTCGGAGTCGGAGCTACGCATTGCCCAAGCCCAACTCGTGGGTTGGCTCGAGGGCCTGTTTCACGGAATCCAGGCGTCCCTCTTCGCCCAACAGGCGGCTGCGGCGGCGCAGTTGGAGAAGATGCGCGAGCGCTCGCTGAATCCGGGTTCCGGAGACGGCCGAGCCGGTACGTACCTCTAGGGAGAGTCGTGGCCGACGGATTCGTTCACCTCCACAATCACACCGAATACTCCATGCTGGACGGCGCCGCGCGCGTCGAAAACATGGTGGTGAGCGCGAAGGCGGATGGCCAGCGGGCGATTGCGATTACCGACCACGGCAATCTCTACGGCCTCATCGAGTTCTACGAGACCTGTCGTAAGCACGACGTCACTCCGATCCTCGGGCTTGAGGCGTACATGGCGGCGGAGTCTCGTTTTGATCGCCCGACTCGCCGAGGCAAGATTGATGACACGGGGGGTGACGCTGAGGGTGGACAGAAGATCTACCACCACATCACTCTGCTGGCCCTCACCAACCAGGGCTACGACAACCTTCGTCACATTTCGTCGCGGGCCTACCTTGAGGGGTACTACTACAAGCCGCGGGTGGACTGGGAGTTGCTCGCCGAACACGCCGGCGGGCTCATCGCCACTTCGGGGTGCCTCGGGGGAGTTGTTCTTCACGCCCTGAAGCAGGGCAACTACGACAAAGCTCGCCAGTTGGCGGGCCGTTTGCGCGACATCTTTGGTCCCGAGAACTTCTTCGTGGAGATTCAAGACCACGGACTGCCCGAGCAGCGTCGAACTAACCCTGATCTCATCCGTCTCTCCCGGGACATTGGGGCACCCCTCGTGGCGACGAACGACCTTCACTACGTCCGTCACGAGGACGCCGCCATGCACGACGCGTTGCTCTGCATCGGAACCGGCGCCCGGGTGGCCGATCCGGATCGCTTTCGCTTCGACTCCGACCAGCACTACTTGAAGAGTGCCGTCGAGATGCGAGAACTCTTCAAAGAGGTGCCCGAGGCCTGTGATAACACCTTGGCGATTGCCGAACGAGCCGAAGTCACCATTGACTTTGGCAATAACGCCCTTCCGGAGTTCCCCATTCCGCGAGAGCACGCGGGTGCTGTCCACTCCGAGGGGGCGGACGCCTACTTGAAGCATTTGACCTACCTTGGGGCGAAGGAGCGCTACGGCGAAGATCTCTCGTCGGAAGTTCGCGAACGATTGGACTACGAACTGTCGGTGATCGCCGAGATGGGTTTCTCCGACTACTTCCTCGTGGTGTGGGACTTGATTCGACACGCGCGAGAGGTCGGAATTCGGGTGGGTCCGGGGCGCGGTTCGGCGGCGGGGTGCTGCGTGGCGTACTGCCTGCGCATCGTGGACATCGATCCGATTCGGTACGGACTTATTTTCGAGAGATTTTTGAATCCGGGCCGCAAACAGATGCCCGATATCGACATGGACTTCGACGAGCGCTACCGCGGCGACATGATCCGCTACGCCGCCGAGCGCTACGGCAGTGACCACGTGGCCCAGATCGTGACCTTCTCCACCATCAAGGCCCGCGCCGCCGTGCGCGACGCGGCCCGAGTGCTCGGATACCCCCCGGCCAAGGGTGACCTCATCGCCAAGGCCATGCCCCCACTCGTGATGGGTCAAGACCTGCCGTTGGCGGCGTGCTTCACTCCCACTCCGGGCTACGAATCTCGATTTGCCGAGGCCCAGGACCTCCGAACTCTCTACGACAGCGACGCCGAAGTACGCCACATTGTCGATACCGCGATGGGTTTTGTCGACAAGCGTCGCCAAGACGGTATCCACGCCGCCGCCGTGGTGATTACTCGTGGACCCGTGCTCGACTACGTCCCCATTCAACGCAAGGCCGGTCCTAACGCGTCCCTCGAAGAAGCGCCCATCGTGACTCAGTACGAGGCGACGGCCATCGAAAAACTGGGTCTGTTAAAGATGGATTTCCTGGGACTACGCAACCTGGCCATCATCGAACGCACCCTCGAGCACATTCGCCGACTCCACGGCCTCGATATTGATATTGACCACGTGCCCCTCGACGATCCGAAGGTCTTCGAGATGTTGCGCCTCGGAAACTCCATCGGTATTTTTCAGCTCGAGGGCGAAAAGATGCGTCAACTGATGCGTCGACTGGCTCCGACGAGTTTTGACGACATTGCGGCCCTCGTGGCGCTGTATAGACCGGGGCCCCTGTCCGAAAACGTCCACAACGACTACGCCGACCGTAAGAACCAGCGCCAGTCGGTTCGCTACGACCACCCGGACCTTGAGACCATCCTCGGCGAGACGTACGGATTAATGATCTATCAAGAGGACATCATGCGCGTCGCCACCAAAGTGGCGGGCTTTTCGATGACCGAAGCGGACGATCTACGCAAAGCGTGCTCCAAAAAGATTAAAGAGATGATTCAAAAGCAACGTCAGAAGTTCGAAGACGGAGCTGAGCGTGAGGGTTACGGGCGAGAACTCGGCAAGGCCATCTTCGACAAAATCGAGCCGTTCGCTGACTACGCCTTCAATAAGAGTCACGCGTACGGGTACGCCTATATCGCGTACCAGAACGCCTGGCTGAAGGCCAACTACCCGGTGGAGTACATGTCAGCTCTTCTCACGTCGTTTAAGGACGACAAGGACAAGGCCGCTCTGTACCTCGCCGAGGCTCGTCAGATGGGCATCGGTGTGGGAGTGCCCGACGTGAACGAGTCTCTCGCCGAGTTCGCGCCGCGCGCGGGGGGACAACGAGAGATCGTGTTCGGTATGGCCGCAGTGAGAAACGTCGGTGAGGCCGTCGTGGAGCGGATCGTGAGCGAGCGCGAGAGTGCCGGTCCTTTCAGCTCCATGTACGACTTCGTGCGGCGTGTCGACCCCATCGTCCTCAACAAGCGCACCATGGAGTCGCTGATTAAGGCCGGCGCGTTCGACTCACTCGGGCTTCCCCGAATGGGTCTCGTGGTCACCATCGACGAGATTGTCGAGGCGACGTTGGCTCGCCGAAAGGACCTTTCGCTCGGTATTACTACCCTCTTTGCCGCCTTTGATGGTGACGGGGGGAACGACTGGGAGGGCACCGAGGTCTCGATTCCGCCGGTGGAGTTCGATCCGTCGCTGAAACTTAACTTCGAGCGTGAAATGCTCGGGACCTTCGTCTCCGACCACCCCCTCTACGCCGTTGAGCATCTTCTCGCCACGAAGACGGACGGCCCGATCGTGTCACTGCGGGAACAGGCTGAGGATTTGGGGAGTGCCCACCAAACTTTTCGGGTCGGGGGAATCTTCTCCGAAGTGCAACTCCGTACGAGCAAAGATGGTCAGGCCTACGCGCGGGTGGTTCTCGAAGACCTGGGAGGGTCTATTGAGATCAATTTCTCCACCAAGGCCTTCGCTCGAGTCTCGGGACTCTTGTCAAAGGACAACATCGTGGTTGTCAAAGTGCGAGTCGACGTCCGTGACGAAGAACCCCGGTTCAGTGGGATGGACGTCGAGGTGCTCTACGTCGAGCGCGGCGACGGCGAGTTACGGCTGGCCTTTCGACCCGAGGACATCACCCCCTCAACTATTTCGCGACTAAAAGACGTTCTCCAGCGTCACCCCGGGCCCTCTCCGGTCATTCTGGAAACGGGCGACGACGGCAAGGCGTTTCGCCTCGGGGCCGACTTTCAGGTAGCCATCGCCCAAGTCGTTCCTGAACTTCGTTCCGAATTCGGACGCCACGTTATTCGCGCCTGAGAGACCCTTCTCGCAGTTCTCGTAGAATGGGGGAATGGCTCTCAGCGTGACGACCAAGGACAGCACGGCGCTCAGTGACGCGGAACTTGCCGCGATGGCCGATTTGTGTGTGGAGCGTCCGCCGTATTTTGACATCGGATTTCTCTCGAAACAGCGAGAGGAGTGGGTCCTCGTGACTCAGGTCCGTGAGGGTGAGAAGTTGAGGGGTTACGCCTTTTGCACTCTCGAGCGCATTGGGGGCACTCCGTCTCTCCTGATCGGGTTGCTCTGCGTGGAGCGAAACGCGAAGTCCGACGCGACTCTTAAGGCTCTACTCCACGACCAGTATCGTCGCGCCCTGCTCGCCTTTCCCGATGAAGACGTGCTGCTCGGATCGCGCCTCTTGAGCCCGGACGGACTTCGGGCCTATCAGGGGCTGGAGGACGTCGTGCCGCGCGTGGGCTACAAGCCCACCGGAGAGGATCGGGCCTGGGGCCGTCGATTGGCAAAGCGTTTTGGCTCAGAGAAGGCGATTGACGATAAGACCTTCGTTATGAGCGTGGATAGCCAGCCGGTGGGCGGCTTGGACTTCGTGTCCGCGAAGGCTCCGTCCGACACCGAGCACGCTCAACTGTTCGAGGGCTTAGACCCCGACGCGGGACAGCGCCTCGTGGTCTTCGGGTGGGCCATGGCCGAGGCGCTGGCCTCGGGTAAGTTGCCCCGCTAATTCCTCAGAACTAGGAGCGCGGTAGTAGACCCGTGCAGCTCTTGTAGCAGTGCCCGTCGATGGGCGCTGACAACGTCGTGAGCACGTAGTTGGGGCGGAATCCGAGCGACGTCGCGAGGTCCCTTCCCGTGAGGGTGGCACGTCTCGTCGCCTCGATCGTGCGCACCGCGTGGGCGTCCTCGCAGAGAAGCCAAATGTCGTCGCCGGCCCATCCGAAACGAACCCACGTCGAGCCGTCCTCGAATCGACGCATGAGCTGGGGTCCGCGATCGGCCGCGATCAGCGCGACCGACGGCCGTTCACCCCGAAACTCCCAGTACGGAGCGGACGGACCGCGAAATCCAAAGAGAGGTCCGTCCGAGGGGGTGACGAGGGCCTCCAGCCAGCGCCGAACCCTCCGACCCCGATAGGTACCGAGGCGTCGGGGAAGTTCGGCGAGCGTGACGGCCTCGGGCTGGGCTAGATCGTGGCGTTCGACGTCCTCGGCGAGAACTCCCTCCACGACGTCAAAGGCGGCCAGGTCGGTCTCGGTGTCCTCGGGCCACGGAACACGCCATCGCACGAGGGCGTGGGAGTAGAGGTCGATCACCGTGGTCGACTCGTTGGTCGACCCGAGAACGAGTCCGAGGACGGTCGAACCGGGGGTGAGGTCGACGGCTCTCGTCGTGGGGATTCTCTCCACCAGCCGTTTAATCTCGCGAGCGGCCGGATCTCGACGCCAGGCCACTACGCCTCCTCGAGAGCGCTCGTCAGTGCGCCGACGTCGCTCACGGGGTGTCGACATACCCCTCGACGGCAGACGTAGGCCCAACCGGGCGCCTTGTCATCGAGAAGAGATGACGATCCCTGACCGGTGACGAGAATCGCGCGCAACATCGGCATCGATCGTACGTGACGGGCGAGTTCCCCCCGTTCACCCGGAATCACCACCTCGACGGCATCGTCCACCCAGCGCGACGCCTCGACGGAGTCGACGACCGCGCGCGGATGAGTTGTCACGAGAGGGGTCACCGATTGCGCGAGATCTCGCGCGAGCTCGGTGAAGGCCGGGTCGTCCACCAGGCCGAGGCGGGCGAAAGCGCGTAGGCCGATGGCGTGAGCGGAGGGAGTGGCCCCGTCGAAGACCTCCTGGGGGGCGAGGTACAGGCCGGCGTCGGGAGCGCTCACGCGCAACGTGCCCGACTCGACGAAGTCGCGCCGAAGGACGGTGGCCACGTGTCTGCTTCGTTCGAGCCACTCGGGAGACCCATCGGACTCGAAGGCGTCGAGCAGGGCGTCGAGGTACCACGCGAGGTCGGACGCCGTCGCATGGTGCTGTCGCGAGTCAGTCCGCCACCACGTCTCACCGTCCGAGCAGGTCGTGTCGAGGGCGACGAGCACGTCGCGGGCGCGTTGTTCAAGCGAGGCATCGCGGGAGGCGAAGAGGGCACTAGCCCACATCGCGTTCCATTCCAGGACAATCTTGTTGTCCCGAGCGGGCGCCGGGCGTTGTTCTCTTACCGCGCGCAGTCGCTCGAGAGCGTTGACGAGTTCTCTCGGCTCCTCAAAAGGTTCACTCGCGGCGAGGCGAGGGACACAGCGTCCCTCGAGATCGCCCTCGGCCCGGATGCAGTACCGCTCGAGTACTCGGTTGCGAAGGGTGCTCGGGAAGTCGCCGAGGGCGGAGTCGACTTCGTCGAGGGTCCAGGTCACGTGACTTCCTTCTCGCCCGTCGGCGTCGGCGTCGAGGGAGGAGCAGTAGAGATCCCCCCGGCGAAGTCTCCGCTCCACGAAGTCAGCGGTTCGTTCCGCCACGATCCGCCACTCCGGGTCGGCGCCGGGGTCGCTACCGATGCGCCAGAAGGTGCGAGCGAGCAACGCTTGGTCGCTCAGCATCTTCTCGAAGTGAGGAACGTTCCAATACTCGTCGACGCTGTAACGAGCGAAACCACCGTCGAGATGGTCGAAGAGCCCGCCCCGAGAAAGGGACCTCAGCATTCGGGTTGCGGCCGCCCGCGCGTCAGAGTGGCGTCCTCTCCACAGAGCCTCCGCGAATGAGGGGCGCGGGAAACGGGGAGCACCGTGACCACCGTGAGTATCGGTCATGGTGACGAGTTCGTCTACGAGTCGAGCCTCCGCCGCCTCGAGGTCACTGCCGACGTCGGTGTGGGGGCTGAGGTGGTCGACGACGCGTACTTCGCGCCGAAGAGCCTCGTCGAGTCTCTCCACCTGGTCGTTCACCACGTCTCGGCGGTCTCTCCACGCGTCGGCGACAGCGCGAACCAGGGTGGGAAACCCCACGAGTCCGCCTCGATCGGAGGGTGGATAGTAGGTGCCGGCAACGAAGGGTCGTCCGTCAGGTCGGACGAAGACCGTCATGGGCCATCCCCCGTGGCCCGATAACAGTTGCGTGGCCGCCATATAGAGCGCATCGATATCGGGGCGCTCTTCTCGATCGACTTTGATGGCTACCACACTCTCGTTGAGCAGGGCCGCAAGAGTGGGACTCTCGAAGGACTCGTGAGCCATCACGTGGCACCAGTGGCACGCGGCGTAGCCCACGGAAATGAGAAGCGGAACGTCTCGTCGACGAGCTTCGTCAAACGCGTCCTCACCCCACGCCCACCAGTCGACCGGATTATCGCGATGAGCGTCGAGGTACGCAGAGAGGTGCTGAACATCGCGGAGCAGGGGCACGGGGAAACTTTAGGGGTCGAGCGCCTTCTAAGGTGGGTCGACTGAAGGGAGTCAGCATGTCGGAGTTGCGCTGGGGTGTTCTTGGAACGGGGAAGATCTCCCATACCTTTACCTCGGACTTGACGTTCGTGGAGGATCAGCGGGTTCACGCCGTGGGTTCACGCAATGCCGACTCGGCCCGAGCGTTCGCCGAAGAGATGGGGGTGGCGAGGTCCTACGGGTCCTACGAGGAGTTGGTGGACGATCCCGAGGTGGACGTCGTCTACGTGGGAACTCCCCACCCTTTTCACCGAGACAACGCGCTCCTCGCCCTGCGGGCCGGCAAGCCGGTGCTCGTCGAAAAGGCGTTCACTATGACTGGCGCCGAAGCACGTGAGGTGGTGGATGAGGCGCGGGTCCGGAATCTCTTCGTCATGGAGGCGATGTGGTCGCGTTTCTTACCCCACATTGTGCGTCTTCGCCAACTCATCGCCGAGGGTCGCCTCGGTGAGATTCGCACTGTCGAGGCTGATCACGGCAAGTGGTTCGCCGAAGATCCCTCGTCTCGGCTCTACGCCCCCGAACTTGGAGGGTCGGCGATTCTCGACCTCGGGGTCTACCCCTTGTCCTTCGCGGTGATGATCCTCGGACTGCCCCATCGACGCGTCGCCCTCACCGACCCCGCCTTTACCGGAGTCGATGGACAAGCCTCAGCGGTACTCGGATATCCCGGTGGGGCCCACGCTCTGATTACCTGCACCTCGAGCGCTCGAAGTGCCACTCGAGCGTGCGTGTCGGGCACGGAGGCTCGAGTCGAGATTGACGGGGATTTCTATGCCTCCCGGGGCTTCACCTTGATCGACCGAACGGGCGAAGAGACACGATTCGACTTTCCCGTTACGGGACGTGGGCTTCACTACCAGGCTCAAGAAGTCGCTCGGTGCCTCAGGGCCGGGCTTCTCGAAAGTCCCGTCATGCCGCACGACGAGACCGTCGCCATCATGGAGTTGATGGAGTGGTGGATGAGTCCGTCCTAGCCCAACTCCAGGTGTCCTCGGAGAGGACCTCATCGAGGTGGGGTGGCTCGGCCCCGTGAACCATGCAGGTCCGTCGAGAGACGTCGACCGCGGCTCGAAGCGCGGGATCCACGAACGACTCGTCCACCAGGCTGGACCGGCTGAGGTCGTGTCCGAGCCACCACACGATGAACGCCCCCACGAGCGAGTCACCGGCTCCTACGGTGTCAACCACCGCGACGGGTGCCACCGGAACTTCGATCCAGCGTTCACCCACGAGCGCCCGGATGGGTTCTCCGCCGTCGGTCACGACGACGAGTCTGGCCCCCGCCTCTCTCAACTTCTCGCCCCCCGATTGGGGATCGAGTCCGGGAAAAAGAAAGTCGAGGTCATCTACCGATACCTTGAGCACGTCCGTGCGCGCACACAGAGCGATGATTCGTGTGACGTACTCCTCACGGTGAGGTGTGGCTTGGGGGCGACAGTTGGGATCGAGCACCACCAGTGTTCGCTCGTCGGCGTTCCTCACGGCGAGTAGGCACGAGTCGGCCATGGGGGCAACGACGAGACCCAGAGTGCCGACGTAGAGGGCGCCCACGTCGACGAGATCGCTGACGTCGTCCACGTCAAACGCCGCGGTGTCTCGCAGATGAAAGTGGTAGCGCGCGTCCCCAGCGCTCAGTTCCACGAGAGCCATAGTGGTGGGTCGGGGCGAAGCGACCGGGCGCGCGAGGTGTACTCCGTCGGCGGTGGCGACCTCTCGAATTCGTCGGCCAAAGATGTCGTCCGATATCCCAGAGACGAAGTCCGCGTTACCCCCTAGCCGGGCCACGGTTCGAGCGACATTGAGCGGCCCACCGCCAACCACCCCCGTGATGACGCCCTCGGAATTGACGAAAAGATCCACGAGATTCTCACCGATGACGGCCACGCGCTGAGCCACAGTCCCCCCTCAGTTCTTGAAAGACAACGTTATCTCACCTAACATCCGATTGCCGGTCGACGTCGACCACCAGGCTGGGGGAGTAGTAGGTGGCAAAAGAGTTGAATGCGGGTCGCGCGTCGGGCCCTCGGGCCACGATGAAAGACGTGGCCGCGTTGGCCGGGGTCAGCTTGAAGACCGTATCGCGCGTTGTCAATAACGAGTCCACCGTGAACGAGGAGTTGGCCAGCCGAGTTCGACTGGCGGCGGCCCAACTGCACTACCAACCCAATATCTCAGCCAGCGCCCTACGGAGACTGGACGGACGGTCGTCCACTATTGCGGTCTTGCTCGAGGATCTCTCCAATCCCTTTTCAGCCACGATCTATCGTTCGGTGGAAGAAGTGGCTATCAGGCGAAGTGTCGTGGTGGTCGGTGGAAGTTTCGAGGAGGACCCCGAGCGAGAACTGACTCTGACGGCCGCGATGTCACGCCATCGTGTCGACGGCTTCATCATGGCTCCCGCGTCACGAGACCACAGCTACCTCGCTCGCGAGCAGCGTGCCGGAACCCCCTTTGTCTTCGTCGACCGCCCACCAGTCAATCTCGAAGCAGACTGCGTGCTGAGTGATTCGCGCGACGGCGTGACGAGAGCGACTCGGCACCTTCTTCGATACGGGCACCGTCGAATCGCCTTTCTGGGTGATCTCACTACGATCTACACCTCTCAGGAGAGATTCGCCGGATTTCGCGACGCGATGAGTGAAGCGGGACTGAGCGTTGATCCCACCCTGGTGCACCTCGATTTGCGAACGGCTCCGGCGGCCGAACACGTGGTCGGTCGGCTACTCGATTCCGCCAATCCGCCCACCGCCTTATTCGCCGGACAAAACCTCGTACTTATGGGAGCGCTTCGGGCAATTCGTTCTCGACACTTGCAACAGCGAGTCGCCGTCGTGGGTTTCGACGACCTCATTATGGCCGATCTCCTCGAACCGGCAGTCACGGTCGTCGCTCAGAATCCCGAAAGAATTGCTAGAGAAGCGGCCACCTTGCTGTTCTGCCGCCTCGACGGTGACACCTCTCCGGTTCGCGAAGTCGTCGTCCCGAGCGAGTTGGTGATCCGCGGATCCGGTGAGATTCCTGCGCCGTCGGTCGTCTAGCCGAAGATGTTTGACAGCGGGGAAGTGGCTCGGTAAAGTCTGAGACAACGTTGTCCAGAAGGGGGCACTGAGAAGGTCTCGGTGTTCGGACATAGGGGGAAGTAACTGTGAAGAAGTCACGTACAGTGCGCCTGTTCTCGGGCGCCGCAGTGGTGTCGACGCTCGCGGCGTCGGCGCTGGCCTTCGTCGGAACCGGGGCGAACCCGGCGGGCGCGGCCGGCAAGAAGTTCACCGTCGGATTTGTCGTGGGTGCCGAAGCGGACCCGTTCTTCCAGTCGATGTACGTGGGTGCGTCGAAGGAAGCCAAGGCCCTCGGAATCAACCTGATCTGGTCGGGTGACCCCGTCGACTACTCGCCGGCGACTCAGCTGCCCATCATTCAGCAGGTCCTCGCGGAGAAGCCAAACGCCCTCGTGGTGGCGCCGACCGACACGAAGGCTCTGAACTCCGTGATGGCTCAAGCGGTGAAGCAGGGGATTCCGGTCTTCAACGTGGACTCGGGTTCGAGTGTTCAGAGCAACATCACCGCGTGGGTGACGGGTAACAACGTGCAGGGTGGCCAAGCGGCTGCCGACGCGTTGGCCGCGGCCCTGAAGTACAAGACGGCCTGCACGAAGGCGAAGAAGTGCGTCGTTGCGGTGGGTGTGAGTTCGGTGACGACCTCGACGGACGCCGCTCGACTCCTCGGCTTCAACCAGGAACTGAAGAAGAAGTACCCCAACATCACGGCGCTGAACCCGGTCGTGTCGCAGTCGCAGCCTTCGGTGGCCCAGTCGGGCTTCTCGCAGGACATCGCGGCGCACAGCCTCGCGGGTATCTTCGCCATTGACGGTACCGACGCCGAAGGGGCCGCGTCGGCGATCGCCGCGGCTGGTTCGGCTGGGGCCAACATCAAGGTGGTGGGTTACGACTCGTACGCGACCAACATCGCCAACATGCAGGCCGGGAAGCTGGCGGCCATCGTGGCCCAGCAGCCGACCCTCGAAGGCAAGCTGATCATTCAGTACGCCTACGACCGTCTCGTTCACAAGAACGCCAGGGGCATTCCTCACCTCCAGACGTTGCCGAACATCTTGCTGACGCCGCAGAACTGCGCCAAGCTGTGCTCGACCTACGTCTACGTGGCGAGCTAGGACCTGTCACTTAAGTAGTCCGACGGCCCCCGGGTGTACTTCGGTACGCTCGGGGGCCGTCTCCACATTGCGCCCACTGGGCTCGTGAGCCGAATGAAACGGTAGGGGTATTTCGTGTCCTCGTCTGAAGATTTGTCCGCATCACCCCCGAACCTCGTCACTCCGGTGACGGAGGTACCCCGGTGGCGCGCACTTCTCACCAATCAATTGACGGTGCTGGTCTTCATCCTCATCGCATTGATGCTGTTCCTTGGCAACCACAACTCGAGGTTCTTCACGTCCTCGGAGATGTCGTTTCTTCTCGCGGACTTCTCCGGCCTGGTCCTCGTCGCGGTGGCCGAAACCTTCGTCATCATCTCCGGGGGAATCGACCTCTCGGTGGGGAGCGTTATGGCCGTGGCGGGAGTGCTCGCCGCGAGAGCCATGCAACCGCTGATTAACTCGCACACGAACGAGGCGGTCGTCCTGCTCCTTGGTACGGGGGTAGCGCTTCTGGTGGGCATGGTCGCCGGGGCCATCAACGCCACCCTTATCGTCGGATTCAATGTGGTCCCCTTCGTCGCGACCCTCGCCATGTGGTACGGCGGACAGGGTCTCGCCCTGGTCTGGACCGGGGGACAACCCTACGGATTAAACCCGGGGGCACAGACCTGGTCGGCGGCGACGATTCCCGGCCTACCCTTTCTCAGCTGGCTCTCGCTCATCGTGATTGGTATCACGGTGGTGTTGGGCCTCGTACTACGCAAGGCCCGCTACGGTCGCTACACCTTCGCGATCGGATCTAACAACTTCGCGGCACGCGCCGCGGGTATTGGAGTGAAGAAGTACGTCGGTTCGTTCTACGTGCTCTCCGGGGCCCTCGCCGGTCTGACCGGAATGTTCTTCGACATTCGCCTGGGTTCTGGAGCTCCGACCACTGGCCAGACCACCACTCTCATCGCCATCGCGGCCGTGGTGATTGGTGGCACCAGCCTCTTCGGAGGTTCGGGAACCTTTCTCGGCACCGTTCTCGGTGCGGCCATCTTGATCGTCGTCCAAGATGGCGCCATCTTCGTCAACGTCTCCGCAAACTGGGTGCCCGTGGTCGTGGCGAGCGTCGTGGCCGTCGCGAGCATCATTCAGAGTGGACGACTTCGCTTGAGGAGGCGCTCATGACCGACACCCCCATTCTCGAACTTCGCCACGTGTCGAAGTCCTACGGTTCCGTGAGGGCGCTGACCGACGTGAGTTTCCAGGCCTTCGCCGGTCAGATCATCGGACTCGTGGGTGACAACGGTGCCGGTAAGTCGTCAATGATTAAGACCATCTCGGGTGTTTACACTCCCGACGAAGGGGAGATTCTCGTCGACGGGACGCCTCGACACTGGAAGTCCCCCCACGACGCCATCGAGGCGGGAATCGAGACGCTCTACCAAGACTCCGGACTCGCGCCCGACCTCACGATTGGATCCAACATCTTCCTAGGACGCGAACTGCGACGCCGCAACGTTCTCGGTCGCTTGGGGTTTTTAGACCAGCGTTCCATGGAGACTCAGGCTATGGAGGAACTCGAAAAAGTGGGTATCTCCATCGGGGCCGCCAAGCGTACGGTGTCCGAACTGTCCGGTGGTCAACGTCAAGCGGTGGCCATTGGTCGGGCCGCGATGTGGGCCAAGCACGTCATCATCCTCGACGAGCCCACGAACCACCTCGGGGCGCGTCAATCCATCGAGGTGCTGAAGGTGATGAAGGCGGCGCGCGATCGAGGACTGTGCGTCTTATTCATCTCGCACACACTGCCCCACGTCCTCGAAGTGACGGACCGAATCATCGTGTTGCGTCTTGGTCGTATCGTCCGCGACGCCCCGACGTCGGAGTTCACCGTCGAGAGTTTGCTCGGCACCATCACCGGCTTGAACCAGTAACGGCACCACAACTTCACCCGGGATTCCGCCTCACCCGATAGCCACTCTGCGTGACAATCGGGGCACGTGAAACTCGCGATTGTCGGTCGCCGAAAGCACTGCAAGCGCTTGCATTTCGCGAGAGTCTTCAACGCTCGATGACGTCTTCCTATCTTTCGTTCATGTGGCGTTCACAGTGTTCAAAGTTCTGCTACTTTCACACCTGCCCCCTCACGCGAGTGAGGCGGTAAACCGATGCAATTACAAACGACGTCTTCGGGCGTCAGAAATGAGTTGGGGAGATGAATTCCAAGATTGTGAAGCTCCTCGCCTCGGCGACCTTGGTGGGCAGCGGTGCTGCCGCCTTGATCCCGGGAGTGAGTGGGGCTAGTGGTGGAGTGACGGCGAAGTCCTTCACGCCGACGTATTCGGCGATGTTTGGCCTTCAGAAGATTGCGGGGATGTCGAAGTCGGGAATCGGAGTGATCCTCCCCGACGAAGTGTCGTCCAACCGCTACGTCGAGTTCGACGCTCCGAACATCACGCAGGCGCTGACCGACGCCGGTCTGTCGACCTCGCAGATCAACGTCCAGAACGCCCAGGGCGTGGCCTCGAACGAGATCGCCATTGCTCAGGCCGACATCGCGGCGAAGGACAAGGTCCTCATCATGGACCCGCTGGACTCGACCACGGGTAAGACCATTGAGACGCTCGCCAAGAAGGCCGGTGTTCAGGTCATCGACTACGACCGTCTCACCGTCGGTGGTTCGGCGAAGTACTACGTCAGCTTCAACAACGTGACTGTCGGTCAGTTGATCGGTCAGGGCGTGCTGTCCTGCATCAGCGCCTGGCACGTCAAGAACCCGCTGCTCTACGTCATGAACGGTTCGACCACCACCGACAACAACGCGGTGCTGTTCGCTCAGGGCTACGACGGCGTGCTGAACAAGGCTGGCTACATGGCTGCCGTGGGTGGTATGGGCAACGCCAAGACGATCAACGAGACCGGAACCGGTACGTGGACCCCGTCGCAGGCGCTGACTGACTTCCAGGGTGCCTTCTCGAAGAACAGCAAGATCAACGCGGTCGTTACTCCGAACGACGAGAACGCTGCGCCGATCATCTCGTTCCTCCAGGGCCAGGGCCTGAAGCCGAAGTCCATTCCGTTCACGGGTCAAGACGCGACCCTCACCGGTTTCCAGAACATCATCTCTGGCTACCAGTGCGGCACCGTCTACAAGCCGATCTGGCAGGAAGCTCAGGCCGCTGCGGCTCTGGCGCTCTACCTCCGCGCCGGCATGGCTCCTCCCGCGGGTCTCGTCAACGGCCACACGGCTGACAAGGTTGCGCACCGCTCGGTCGCGTCCGTCTTGCTGACCCCGACCTGGGTGACTGCGGCGAACGTCGAGAAGACGGTGGTGGCGAACGGCGTCATCAGCCCGGTGGCGCTCTGCACGAGCTTCCGCCCGGCGGTGAAGGGCTTCAAGGCTCCGACCTACGCCCAGGACTGCAAGACCTACGGCATCAAGTAGTCGAGTAGTTTCACGCCTTAACGCAGTACTGAAGTAGCGAGTAAGAGGAACCGAGGAGACCCCCCATGTCAGAGACCAACTCGAGCACGCCGGACACTACGGCGCGGCCCCCGATGGATAACTCTGGCGGAGGGCAACCCTCGGTTCCTCTGCTCGCGCTTCGAGGCATTAGTAAGAACTTTGGGCCCGTGCAGGCCCTCCAGCGCGTTGATCTCGACATCCCCGCCGGGCAAGTCACTGCCCTGGTGGGTGACAACGGTGCCGGAAAGTCGACCCTGATTAAGGCCATCGCCGGTATCTACGCGCCGTCGTCAGGCACGATGATGTGGAACGGACAAGAAGTCCACCCCCACACCCCTCGCGATGCCGCCGCACTCGGGATTGCCACCGTGTACCAGGACTTAGCGCTGTGCGACAACATCGACATCGTCGGCAACATGTTTCTCGGATTCGAGGACACGTCCGCTGGGGCGCTCGACGAAATTTCGATGGAGTTGAAGACGGTTCAAACCCTGAAGGACCTCCAAGTGTCGACCGTGAAGTCGGTTCGTCAGTTGGTGGGATCCCTCTCGGGGGGTCAACGTCAGGCCATTGCTGTCGCCCGCGCGGTGATGCGCGACGCCAGACTGGTCATCATGGACGAGCCGACCGCGGCGCTCGGAGTAACTCAGACGGCCAACGTCTTGAACCTGATTAAGACGTTGTCCAGTCGGGGCATCTCTGTTCTGGTGATTTCTCACAACTTGAACGACGTGTTTGCGGTTGCCGATCGCATCGCCGTGATGTACCTCGGAAACCTGGTTTCCAACGGTCCAATTTCGAAGTACGACCCCTCAAGCACCGTGGAACTGATCACCACGGGCGCCTCAGAGCGAGTCGAACCCCACCCCCTCCACTCCTTCGCGTAACTCTCTAAGGGCTCACGATGACCACTGACACCATTTCCGACACCCCCTCCACAACGTCGTGGTTGGACGCGTTACGCAAACTCCTTCGCCAAGACTCCGGTCTTATTCCGGTGCTCGTTGCACTGGTTCTTCTCGTCGTCTACTTCGAGATTCGTAGTTCGGTCTTTCTTCAAGCCGCCAACATCGCCAACCTCTTCACTCAAGCGGCGGTCTACGTTCTCTTGGCTATGGCCGAAACGTGGCTCTTGCTCCTCGGTGAGATTGACCTGTCTCTCGGATGGGCCTCGACGGGCGCGGGGATGCTCGCCGGTATCTACACCAACGTGCAGTACGGGTGGCCCTGGCCCGTGGCGTTCCTTCTCGGTATCGTGGCTGCAGTCATTGTGGCCGCGGTGTCGGGCTTTCTCACGGTGAAGTTCAAGGTGGCCTCATTCATCGTGACGTTGGGAATGCAACTCATCGTCCAGGGCCTCGTCATCTACGAGTTGGACAAGGTCTTCCAGGGTGGTGGAGTGCCGGTTCAAAACGCCGTCTTGCGCAACCTCATCGCGGGCGATCTGACACCCACGTGGTCGTGGATCTTCGTGATTGCGGTGGTGGTGGGGTTGAGTGCTCTCGCTTTCGTACGCCGCGCCAAGCGCAAGGCCGCGGGACTCACCGCACCCGCACTGTGGAAGCTCGTCTTGCGGGTGGTAGTGATCGCCGCGGTCGGACTCTTCCTCGGCTACATCTTCTCGGTGAACCGCGGGTCCTTCATCGCCGTGACGGGTGTTCCCTTCGCCGTGCCGATCGTTTTCGCCCTGGTCGGCCTCTACTCTTTCATCCTCGGACGAACAAAGTTCGGGCGGTACATGTACGCGATTGGTGGCAACGCCGAAGCGGCGCGTCGAGCCGGTATTCCGGTCGACCGGTACCGGATCTACGCCTTCATGCTCGGGGGATTTACCGCCGCGATTGCCGGTCTCATGCTGATCTCTCAGTTGGGCGGAATCGCGTCATCGTCGACGGACTCGACCATCGTTCTCTACGCCGTTGCCGGAGCAGTCATCGGTGGGGTGAGCCTCTTCGGTGGTCGCGGTCGCATGGTGGGAGCGGTGCTCGGTGGCGTGATTCTCGCGGTCATCAAGAACGGACTGACCCTGATTCAGTTGTCTGGTCCCGCTCAGTACATCGTGACCGGTGTCGTCCTCATCGCCGCCGTGTTGGTGGACGTGGTGGGTCGGCGCTCACAACAGTTGGCGAAGTAGGTTTCTCTAGCCCTCCGCCAGGAGTTGGCGGGCGCGGGGTCGGTCGATCTTTCCGTTCGCCGTTCGGGGAATCTCCGGGACATACGTCAGACTCTTGGGTTTGGCCCACGGACCGATGGTGTCTTCGGCGATGGCCCGTAGACGATCATCGAGGTTGCCCTCGGCGACGACGAGCGCCTCGACGCGTTCTCCCCACTCAGCGTCGGGAACACCGACGACCGCGCAGTCTCTAAGTCCAGGAACCCTGAGGAAGGCCTCCTCCAAGGCTTCGGGCCAGACTTTTTCGCCCCCGGTATTCACCACGTAGTCCAGTCGACCAAGAACGCGAAGCTCTCCGTTGTCGAAAGTTGCACCGTCCCCTGTTCGGAACCAGGCCTGGCCCTCGTGGTCGAGGTGAGTGGGCAAGGGGGCGTGACGGTAGCCACGAGCCAGCGTGGGCGACCTGACGCAGAGTTCACCGTCGACGATGAGGAGCTCAACGCTCGGCAACGTTTTGCGATCGTAGACGACTCCCGAACCGGTCTCGGTCATCCCCCACGTGGTGACCACGTTGGCGGGAAGATGGCCCGGGGGACGGGCCCC
>JAKBAZ010000062.1 GCA_021826255.1 Actinomycetes bacterium | reverse complement strand
ACGTCACTGATTGTGGCCAACTTTTTGTCGTCCGCTCTCTACGCGGTGCTGACGGCCGCCGGCCTGCTCTTCGTGGGACTCGGTAATGTCAACTCCCAGTCGTGGGGGGCAATGCTCTACTGGGCTCAGAACAATGAGGCCCTCAACGCGGGCCTTCCCCTGTGGGCTCTCACCCCGGGCATCATGATTGCACTTCTCGGCACGGCTCTCGCTCTACTCAACTACGCGTTCGACGAAGTCTCGAACCCGGCTCTGCGTTCTTCGCGGCGCCGAGCACGAAAGCAGGCGGTGGCGTGAGCGTTCTTGAAGTGAGGAATCTTCGGGTGGAGTACGAGACTCCCTCCGGCCCGGCCCAGGCCGTCAACGGAGTGTCTTTCGACTTGGCGGAGGGCGAGTTTCTCGCCATCGTGGGCGAGTCGGGCTGTGGCAAGTCGACCATGCTCTTCGCCATTGCTCGGCTCTTGAGTGCCCCGGCGCGCATGGTGGGCGGCGAGGTGCTGTTCAACGGAACGGACCTGGCTCGGCTCGAAGGTGAGGACCTGCGGCAAGTGCGTTGGCGCGACATCTCCGTCGTGATGCAGAGTGCCATGAACGCGCTCAACCCCACCTTGTCGATCGGGGCTCAATTAGCGGACGTGTGTCGCGCGCACACGGATTGGGACGACGCTCGCATTGAATCTCGCTCGGCCGAGGTGCTCGACATGGTGTCGATTGACCGAACGCACTTGAAGAGCTACCCGTTCCAACTCTCTGGGGGAATGCGTCAACGGGCGATGATCGCGATGGCACTCCTCCTCGAACCCAAGCTCATCATCATGGATGAGCCGACGTCGGCGCTCGACGTCGTGGCGCAGCGTTCCCTCATGCGACAGATTGAGAATCTCCGTCGCCGACTCGGATTCGCCGTTCTCTTTGTGACACACGACATGAGCGTGGTCTCCCATTTTTCTGACCGTCTGGCCGTGATGTACGCGGGCGAGTTCATGGAAATCGGTGGCACCCGCGAGGTCTTCGACCAACCTCGCCACCCCTACTCCGTGGGGCTAATGGACGCGTTTCCTTCCCTGGTGGGCGACCTTCGCGAGCTCACCGGCATTCCCGGGAACCCCCCCTCCCTCGTCACGCCACCGACGGGGTGCCTCTTTGCACCCCGGTGTCCGAAGGTGACCGACGAGTGTCGACAGTTTCGGCCCGACCTAGTGGAGTTGAATGGCCACGCCACTCGGTGTCACCTCGTCAATCCTCGGAGGCGCGATGACTGAACCCATTCTGCGTGTCGAGGCGATGAGCCGACACTTCCAGGTCGGTGGTTTGCGCTCGGCGGGTCTGCTTCACGCGTCTGACGACATCACTTTCGACGTCTACCCCGGAGAGATTGTGGCGTTGGTGGGAGAGTCGGGATCGGGTAAGTCCACCATTGCGCGAGTACTCGCCGGCCTCTACCCACCCACCTCGGGTCGCATTGTTTTTGAGGGTCGGGTGCTCGGAAAGACGTCCAGTCGGACCGTACGGGGCAAGATGCCCATGGTGTTTCAGGATCCCTTCGGCTCCATCAATCCGGTCCTTCGAGTGGGCCACGCCCTGCAGCGATCGCTGAGACTCCACCGTCGCGACCTCGACGCGAAGGGGCGAGCCTCCGAAGCGGTGGCGCTGGTGGAAAAGGTGGGGTTGTTGCCGGGAGCTGACGTTCTTCGCCGGTTCCCCCACGAGCTCTCCGGGGGGCAACGTCAGCGTTTGGGATTCGCCCAAGCGTTGGCCTCGAGACCCTCGCTGATTCTGGCCGATGAGCCGGTGTCCATGCTTGACGTCTCCATTCGTATTGGATTGCTCAACGTGATGAAGGATCTGCGTCGAGAGGGGGTCTCGCTCCTCTACATCACGCACGACCTGGCGAGCGCACGCTACGTAGCGGACCGGATGATTGTGTTGTACGCGGGGCGCATCGTTGAAGAGGGGCGCACCGATGACGTGATTTCACGGCCCGCTCACCCCTACACCCGTCTCTTGATGGCGACCGCCCCCGACCCTCGACTGCCCCTCTCGAGTGACACGGACGTCGAGGACCTCGGTGAGCCTCCCCGGGTCATTAATCCGGGACCGGGTTGTCGATTCGCTCCACGCTGCCCACTGGCGTCGGATCACTGCCGAGAGGCCACGCCGGACTTCGTCACGATTTCACCCCATCAACGGGCGGCCTGTTTCGCGGTGGGCGAGTCTCAGTGATCTCCATTCCTCGGCCCCAGTTCGTCGCGCTGGTGCCCGGGGAGTTGACGTGGCACTCTCCACTCAAGGTCCGCGCGGACGAGGGATTACGAGAGGTCGTAGAGATGTTCTCCGAGATGGTCCTCTCAAACATTGGGTGGGACCTTCAGTGGGTGGACGAGGGCGACGACGCCGACATTGATCTCTCTCTCGACGCCACTCGAGGCCCGGAGAGTTTTGCCCTCCGAGTGGCGCAACGAGCGGAGGTCTCGGTGTCCGACGCCGCCGGAGCGTGGTACGCCCTGCAGTATCTACGAAATGGTTGTCCCCCGAGTACGTTCGGGCCCCACTCGTCGTTGGCCGCCTGGTCGGTGCCGTGTGGGAACATCGTCGATTCACCGCGATTCGCGTGGCGTGGGGTTCACCTCGACGTCTCGCGCCATTTCTTTTCCGTCTCCGACGTCATTCGACTCATGGATTTGATGAGTCTTCACCGACTGAATCACCTCCATCTCCACCTCAACGACGACCAGGGTTGGCGCGTTGAGGTTCCGTCGTGGCCCCGACTCACCGACATTGGATCCCGGCGTCGCTCCTCGCCCGTCGGCCACGAAAGCGAGGGGCGTGACGACGGCGTGGCCCACGAGGGTTTCTACTCTCTCTCAGACATTGCCCGACTTAGGGTCCACGCCGAACGTCGCTTCATTACCCTGGTCCCCGAAATCGACCTCCCGGGGCACGCGCAGGCGGCTCTCGCGGCCTACCCCCAGTTCTCGAACGTCTCCGAGCCCCTCGAGGTCTGGACCCGGTGGGGGATCTCGGAGAACGTTCTCGCCGCGAGCGAGGAGGCGTTGGAGTTCGCCGAGTCCGTGGTGTGCGAGGTGGCCGATCTCTTTCCGGGTTCTCCCTTTCACATCGGGGGCGACGAGTGTCCGACTACTCAGTGGGAGACGTCGGAGGCTGCGCGAGAAGAAATGAAACGTCGTGGCATGAGTGACCCCCGAGAGTTGCAGGGTCTGTTCACTGAACGCCTGGCCCGAGCGTTGCGCGAACGAGGTCACGACGTTCTCGCGTGGGACGAGGTCCTTGACGCGACGGTGCCCGAGGGAACGACCATCGTCGCGTGGCGCGACGAAGAGAAGGGTGTCGAGGCGGCGCAACGAGGCTACGACGTCGTGATGGCGCCGATGCAGTGGGTCTACTTCGACTGGTTGAACTCCGCGTCGCCCGAGGAGCCCGTCGCCATCGCTCCACCTCCTGCGGTGTCGTCGCTGCGTCACGTGTACGACTACTCGGTGGTGCCCGAGGACATGACCGAGGAGATGGTCGGCCACGTTCGAGGATCCCAAGCCCAACTCTGGACGGAGTACATCGCGACGCGCGATCACCTGGACTACATGGCCTTTCCTCGCCTGTGCGCTTTCGCCGAGGTGGTGTGGGGAACTGCCGGGTCTTTCGAGGATTTTCGGCGGCGTCTCGAGATCCACGTCGAGCGACTGCGCGCTCTCGGGGTGTCCTTTCGCCCCCTAGATCAGGAGACGTAGGTGGAGCCACTCCGCGCGGCCGAGCTGTACGTGAGCGAGACGGTCGAGAGCGGGGGTGCCTGGTTGAACACTCCCGTCGAGGACGTGGCGTCGACACTGCGGTGGTTGGGCCTCTCCGAACTCGACGTGGAGGACGCAGCGGATCGCTTCGCGAGGATCGTCCGTGACGAGGTGTTCGGCCCGCTCATTGGTGGAATGACGGAACGTCTGGTTCGTGATCGGGGGCGGATTGACGAACCTATCCCTATCTGGCCCGACTTTGACGAGTGGGGTGACGCGGGACGGTTGTGGTGGATCTACGTGGTCGCTCTCGCCACCCCCAGTCTGGTGGAGCACTACCGCGCAGCGGGTCTGCCTGACGACATCATCCATCGAACCCTCTCGACTCTGAAGCGCCACGTCGGCATTCACTTTCGTAAGTGGGGGACACTTGGAGTAGATGCGGGGTGGTGGATGATCCCCATCGTGCGAGCGGAACTGCTCGAGGTGGGTTCGTTACAGTTCCACCGGCTGCACCTCGGCGTGTCGACGCTCGCGCCTCATCCGTGGTTCGAGGACCGCGAGACTCACGCTCTCGGTCCAGGCTTTCGTCAAGGTGACGAGGCTCTCGGGGTTCACATTCCCGACGGAGCGGACCTCTCAACGAGCGCTCTCGACGAGACGTTCGCGCGAGCCCGTCACCTTCTGGCGACCGTGTGGCCCGCCCGCACGAGGCGACTCGCCACTCTACAGAGCTGGATGATGGACCCTCGACTGGGAACTCACCTGGGTCCGCAGTCGCGCATCGTCGGCTTGCAACGACGTTTTCACGTCACCGATCGCTGGGGTGAGGACGTCGACAACGTGGTGGAGTTCGTCTTTCGACAGCCCGTGAGCCACCTTCCGGGTCTCGTCGGACGCACTTCCGTGCAACGTCTGGTCTTAGAGACTCTGCGCTCTGAGGGCACGTGGCGCGACGCCGTGGGCTGGCTGGACTTCGACGGTCCGAGCGTTCACTAGGACGCCACCTCGCTCAATCGGTGTGATTCGACGACGAATATGTGTGAATAATTCTCATTCAGAGATTGATATTTGTGAAAAATTCACATAGGATGGGACAGTGGACTCTAAAGCCCGTCGAATCGTCATCGCTGAGCAGTTGAGAGCGCTCGGGGAAGTGTCGATCGTCCGTCTCGCGGAGTCGTTCGGGACGTCCCAGATGACCATCCGGCGCGATCTTGACCACCTCGAAGACGAGGGTGTGGCCCGGCGGACCCGGGGCGGGGCGATCTCGATTGTGTCACGCTCGTTCGAGCCGCCCATTCTTCAGCGAGCGACTCATCGCAGCGAGGCTAAACACCTGATTGGGCGAGCGGCCGCGGAACTGGTTCGACCCAATGACACCATCTTCCTCGACGTGGGCTCGACGACCCACGAGATGGCCAAGGCCCTCCCCGCTGAGGTGCCACTGACGGCCATCACCAGCTCCTTATTGATAGCGACCGAACTGGCGGCGAAGACGGGAGTGAAGACCATCGTGACCGGTGGGGTAATCCGTCCAGGTGAGCTCTCCCTCATCGGGACCCGAGCACAGCACACCTTCACCGACCTCAACTGTGACGCCGTGTTCATGGGGGTCGCGGGAATCTCCGACGTGAAGGGCTTAACGGAGTACAACCTGGACGACGCGGACGTGAAGCGTGCGGCGATGGCGACCGCCCGGCGAGTCGTCGTGCTGGCTGACCAGACCAAGTTGGGCCAGGTAGCGCTCGTGACCTTCGCCGGTTTGGATTCGGTGGACACTCTCATTACCGACGCGCCACCCACTCATCCCATCATTCGCCGCATTCGCGACCTTGACGTCGAAGTCCTCCACGTTGAGAACCCCGGAAGTTAATCGTCGAGAGAGGTAAAACCATGTCCCGTTTCCGCGCCATTTTCCCCGGGGTGTCAAAGCCCCTCATCGCGATGGCCCACGTTCCGCCCCTACCGGGTACGCCGCTGTTTGACGCGGCGGCCGGGGTGAACGGACTCATCGACCACGTGAAGCGCGACACCGAGATTTTGTTGGAGGGTGGTTTTGACGCCGTATTGTTTTGCAACGAGGGTGATCGCCCCTACCAACTGTCCGCCGGATTGGAGGCCTCGGCGGTAATGACCCGCGTGGCCACGGAGTGTCGTCCAACGGATCGGCCCTTCGGAGTGGACTACCTCTGGGACGCCCAGTGCGCGCTCGCCATCGCGGTGGGGTCGGGGGCGTCGTTTATGCGGGAAGTGATCAATGGCTCCTGGGAGTCCGACATGGGACCCTGGCACCCCGACGCGGCGAAGCTCCTGCGAGACCGCCGAGCCTTCGGTCGTGACGACCTCGCCGTCTTTGCCAACATCACGCCGGAGTTCGCCTCACCCATCGGGCAACGTAGTGCGGCCCAAATGGCTCGCTCGACGGTCGTCTCATCGCTCGCCGACGCCATCTTGGTCTCGGGTCCAATGGCCGGCGCCGAGCCCGACGTCTCGACCGTGGCCGACGTCCGAGAGTCGGTGGATCCGGCGGTGCCCGTTCTGCTCAATACGGGGGCTAAGGCCGCCACTATCGCCCAGTACTTGAAGTACGCCGACGGGTGCATTGTGGGATCCGATCTCAAGCGTGACGGGTACACCTGGAACGAGGTCGATCCCGAGCGAGTCAAGCGATTTATCGACGCTGCGCGAAGTGTCTGACCCTCTCTTCATTGGGCTCGATCTAGGTTCATCCGGCGTCAAGGGGGTGGCGCTCGCCGCCGAACGGGGCATTGTCGCGAGCGCGTCGCGACCGGTGGACCTACGCAGTCCCCGCCCCGGGTGGGCCGAAGCCGATCCCGAGCAGTGGTGGGCAGCGAGTCTCGACATTCTCGAGGAACTCGGACGTGACGCGGAGGTGGGCGCGGTGGCCGTCTCGGGCATGGTGCCCGCGGTCGTTCTCGTCGACGGTGCGGGTCGGGCACTGCGGCCGGCCATCTTGCAGAACGACGCGCGAGCGGTGGAGGAGATTGACGAACTGCGCTCCCGTCTCGCTGAGGTTGACCTTCTCCACCTGACGGGCTCCTCGCTCACTCAGCAGTCTGTCGCTCCCACGATCTTGTGGTTGGCCCGCCACGAACCCGAGGTCATCGAGAACGCCGCGTGGGTCATGGGATCCTACGACTGGATCGCCCTGCGCCTCGGGGCGCGCCCCCACCTCGAAGAGAACTGGGCCCTCGAGAGTGGACTCTTCGATTTGACTCATCGTCCGCTCGAGGTTGTTCAAGGGGCGCTCGACTGCCGGTGGCCCGCGCTGCCCGAGGTGGTTCGACCCGGCACCGTGATTGGTGAACTTCGCGAGGATTTGGCGACCTCGTGGGGGTGGCCCTCGCCGGTGGCGCTCGTCGTGGGTGGTGCCGATCACGTCCTCTCCGCATTCGGAGCCGGACTCACGTCACCCGGAGACGTCCTCGTGAAGTTGGGTGGAGCGGGGGATATTCTCGCCGTCTCCGACGAACCCCTCTTCGATGAGCGCCTCTATCTCGATGCTCACCCCCGTGAAGGGCGATGGCTCCCTAACGGGTGTATGGCAACGACCGGATCACTGCTCGGCTGGGAGCGCGACCTCTTCGGCTTGGGGGACTTTTCCAGCCTCGAGCAGGATGCGGCGCAGGCTCGACCGGGTTCCCTACTCGCCCTGCCGTACTTCCTCGGGGAAAAGACGCCGCTCCACGACCCGGATCTTCGAGGCGCCCTGGTGGGGCTCACCTTATCGACTACTCGGGGAGATATTCACCGCGCCTTTCTCGAGGCTATCGCCTACGCGTTTCGCGCCCACCTCGACGTCCTGACCCACCACGGGGTGTCG
>JAKBAZ010000061.1 GCA_021826255.1 Actinomycetes bacterium | reverse complement strand
GAGTCCAGCACCCGAACGAGGGAGACCAACTCGGTCACCGCGGCGCTGGCCCAGGCGGTCGTGTCCCAGGCGCCGCGCATTGTGAAGGGACGCCCTCCGGTGGAGTTCACGGAGAAGCACCCCGTCATCGTTCAAATTGTTGACTTGACGAATCACTCGGTGTGGGCTCGAAGTACCAACGTCGCCGACCTCCCTCCGATAGCCCACTTCATCGCCTCGGATAGCGCCCCCAACGGCTTGGAGGTTGTTCACAATCCCTGGGTCGCCCGGAGTTTTCTCGCCGGTCAGTTGGGTGTCTCTCGAGCGCTGTTGATCCCGACCCCCCGGGGCCAGGCCGTGGTGTACGCCTTCTACTACGGCTCGACCACCCCGGGAATTAGCCAGTTACTCGGTCAATTCTTTCTCCTACGACTCCTTCTCGAAGTCATCATCGCCGTCTTGTTGGTGTGGCTGGCCGTGGGCCGGGCGATGCGTCCGATCGAGGCGATTCGTCGCCGGGTGGCCGCTATTGCGACGGGCGATCTCAGTGAGAGAATCCCGGTTCCCGCGGGAGACGACGTGGTATCGCGTACGGCGGTCACGCTGAACGAGATGCTGGGCCGACTCGAGTCCAATACTCGAGCTCAACAGGAGTTTCTCTCCAACGCTTCCCACGAACTCCGCAGTCCCCTCACGACGCTCCTCGCCACCGTGGAGCGAGCCGCCCACGCCCCCGAGAGGGCCGACTGGGGTGAAGTGACCTACGTCGTGAGACGAGAAGGACTCCGACTGAGCGCCCTGGTCGACGACCTCTTCTGGCTCGCGCGCAGTGACGAGGGCGGAATCGAGATGCGGCGCGAGGAGGTTGACGTCGACGAGATACTCGAAGAGGAATCCCGACGGCTCCGCGAGTTCAGCGGCCTCAGCGTTGACTCGTCTCTCGTCGAACCTACTCGGCTCTGGGGCGATCCGGGGCTCCTTCGCCGCATGGTTCGAAACGTGATGGAGAACGCCAGTCGCTTCGCCCGGTCCCGTGTGGCGGTGTCGGCGAGTTACGACGTCGGTGACATTGTGATCCAGATTCACAACGATGGGGAGGCGGTTGATGTGTCGACGTCCGACCGACTCTTCCAGCGTTTCGTCCGCACCGATGCGTCGCGTTCGAGGGGGTCGGGAGGGACGGGATTGGGTCTGACTATTGTCGCGGACATTGCGGCGCGCCACGGGGGTTCGGCGCGTTTCGTGGAGACCCCGGAGGGGACCACGCTCGAAATGCGACTGCGTCGCTATTAAGCCCACGACTCCTCGAGGTGGAGCAAAAACTCTTTGACCCTGGCACCCCCCATCGAGTAGCCACCGAGCGAGTGGGCCCCCACCACTCGGTGGCAGGGCACAAAAATTGGTAGCGGATTCGCCCCGTTCGCTCCACCTACGGCGCGGGCCGCACGCGGGCGATTGAGGCGGCTCGCCAGCTCACCGTAGGTCACCGTCTGCCCGAAGGGGATGTTCTGGAGTTCTCGCCACACGTGGCGCTGAAAATCAGTGCCGTCGAGCGGCGAAAGAGGCACGGTCCAGTGTCGACGGGCGCCCGCGAAGTACTCGCGCAACTCCTCGGCCGCCCGCTCGAGCAGCGGAGAGGCCGACGCGGAGTTCGCCCCGTCGATCGACGGCGTTGTCTCGAGTGTGAGGCGATGAATCCCCGTCTCAGAACCCTCGACGACCCAGTCGCCGATGGGGGAGGGGACACGGAGGTGGGCTGTCATATGCCCGGTTTAGCACCCCGAGTGGAAAAGGTTTATGGAAGATGGGACCTTTGGACCGTCGAAGAGGTGGAGTCCTCTGGTAGAACGAACCCATGAAATTTTCGGTGTATAGGGAGTCACGCCCCGGTGAGACTCGGGTAGCCCTCACCCCCGACGCCGCTGGAGTCCTGGTCAGAGATGGTTTTTCCGTCGAGGTGCAGCGTGGGGCGGGAGAAAAGTCCCACTTCGTGGATGCCGCGTACGAGAAGGTGGGCGCCACCATCGTGGACTCGCCCTCGGGCGAGGTGGGCTTACGGGTTAATCCACCCACTCTTGAGGAGGCTCGTTCTCTCCCCGAGGGGTCGACGCACCTCTCCTTCCTCTCACCTCTTTTGAATCTGGAGGTCGTGAGCGCGCTGTGCGAACGTCGAGTCACCGTGTTGTCGTTCGATCTCCTTCCGCGCATTTCGCGAGCTCAGTACATGGACGCCCTCTCGAGCCAGGCGACGGTGTCGGGCTACCGGGCAACTCTCGCGGCGGCCCAGCACTTCGACCGCTTCTTCCCGCTGCTCACGACCGCGGCGGGAACGATTAAGCCAGCCCGCGTCCTCGTGATGGGTGTGGGGGTCGCGGGGCTCCAGGCCATCGCCACCGCGAAACGCCTCGGCGCCAAAGTTCGGGCGTACGACGTGCGCTCGGCGGCGAAGGAGGAGGCCGAGTCGGCCGGAGCGACCTTCGTCAAACTCTCCGTCACTGCCGACGCCGCTGGGGGTTACGCCCGTGAACTGACGCCGGAAGAGCGAGCCCAACAACAGGCGGAACTCGTGACGGAGGTGGCGAACTCGGACGTCGTCATTACGACCGCGGCCGTCCCGGGACGCAAAGCGCCCATTCTCGTCACGACCGAGATGGTCGAGGCGATGGCCGAGGGTTCACTCGTGGTGGACATGGCCGCCGATGGTGGTGGAAACTGCGAACTCACTCGGGCGGGAGAGATTGTGGTCCACGGTGGTGTCCGAGTGGTCGGACTGAGCAACCCACCAGCCCAGATGGGAGCCCACGCCAGTTTCATGTACGCCAACAACGTGACCAAACTCCTCGCCCTGTTTGGTTCGAAGGGTGCCTGGCAGCCCGATTGGAGCGACCCGGTGGTGGCCGGCGTGACGATTGCTCGCGAGGGCCACGTCGCTCACGCGCCGACCGCCCAAGCACTTGGACTCGAGCCGGTGGCGCTCGTGGACGAAACGACTTCACCCGAGTCCGAGCCGAAGGAGGCTAAGTAATGGGAAACGTGCTGTTGCAGTACGCGACGGTGCTGGTTCTCAGCATTTTCGTGGGGATTGAAGTGATTGCTCGAGTTCCGAGCATTCTGCACACTCCGCTGATGAGTGGTTCCAACGCGATTCACGGTGTCATCTTGGTGGGAGCGATGCTCGTACTCGGGGCCGCCACGACCACCCTCGAGACGGTGCTGGGGTTCCTCGCGGTGCTGCTCGCCACCTTGAACGTGGTTGGCGGCTTCGTCGTCACGGACCGCATGCTCGAGATGTTTAAGCCGAAGAAGTCCCCGTCGAAGCCCCAGGGGGATCGTTCGTGAGTCGTGACACACTGATTAATCTGCTGTACCTCGTCGCGGCGACGACCTTCATCCTCGCCCTGAAGGGACTCGGCTCGCCCAAGCGCGCCCGCGGCGGAAACGTCGTGGCGGCGATTGGGATGGTCATCGCCATCGTGGCCACCTTCTTCAAGCAAGTGGACGGTCACTCCCTCCACCACGTCCCCCTGATGCTGGTCGCCATGGCGATTGGCGTCATTATTGCGGTGCCGACGGCTCGATTCGTCAAGATGACGGCGATGCCCCAACTGGTGGCCATCTTCAACGGGGTGGGAGGTGGAGCGGCGTCGCTCGTCTCCATTACTGAGTTCTCCCACATCCACTCGACGCATCCGGCGACCTACGTGGTTCTCGAAGTGTTGCTCGGGGTGTTGATTGGGACCGTGTCGTTCTCGGGTTCGGCGATCGCCTTCGCCAAACTTCAAGAGTTGATGACGGGTCGACCGGTCACCTACGCCGGACAACAGGTCATTAACGCCGTCCTCGGAGTAGCGGGAGTCGGGCTCATCGTGGCGATTCTCGTGAGTTCGACTTCAGCGCTGCTCTGGGTGCTGCTGGCCCTGGCCTTCGTCCTCGGCATCGCGTTCGTCTTGCCGATCGGCGGCGCCGACGTTCCGGTCTTGATCTCCCTCTTGAACTCCTTCACCGGTCTTGCGGTGGCGGCGTCGGGCTTCACGATTGGCTCCAACTTGTTGATCGTGGCGGGAACACTCGTCGGGGCGTCGGGAATCTTGCTCACCCGTCTGATGAGCAAGGCCATGGGCCGCAGTTTGGCCAACATCTTGTTCTCGGCCTTCGGGTCGGCGACCACGGGGGGAGCCGGAGCGTCGGGAGAGCAGCGCCCCGTTCGCTCGGGTAGCCCCGAAGACATCGGAGTCTTGCTGGGGTTGGCGAGTCGCGTGGTGGTCGTCCCGGGATACGGACTCGCCGTCGCCCAGGGGCAGCACGTCCTTCGCGAACTCGCTGAGGTGCTTGAAGCGAAGGGCATCGAGGTCATTTACGCGATCCACCCCGTCGCTGGGCGTATGCCGGGTCACATGAACGTTCTCCTCGCCGAAGCCAACGTCCCCTACGAACAGTTGAAGGAGATGGACGAGGCCAACACGGAGTT
The DNA here is from genome assembly GCA_021826255.1 of Actinomycetes bacterium. Lineage (GTDB taxonomy): Bacteria > Actinomycetota > Acidimicrobiia > Acidimicrobiales > RAAP-2 > RAAP-2. The sequence continues at coordinate 3,188 of JAKBAZ010000061.1, read as the reverse complement.
GACCACGGCCGACGTGGCGCTCGTGGTGGGTGCTAACGACACCGTCAACCCCGCGGCCTCCGAGGACAAGAGTTCGCCCATCTACGGCATGCCCATCATTCACGCCGACTTGGCGGAGAACGTGGTCTTCATGAAGCGTTCCATGCGACCTGGCTTCGCCGGCATCGAGAACGAACTGCTCTACAACTCGAAGACGACGCTGGTGTTCGGAGACGCGAAGGACACGCTCACCAAGTTGGTCGCGGCGGTGAAGGCGAACTAGCTCGATCGAGTGATCTCGTCGAGGCGCGAGAGGACCTCCGTGGGGAGGTCCCTCGCCGCGCGAGCGTTGGATCGAATCTGCTCGGGAGTCGACGCTCCGGCGATGACACTGGTGACCGAGGGCTGGGCGAGCAGCCAGGAGAAGGCACAGTCGAGCAGCGTGACGTCCTCGAGGGTGTCGACGTACTCGAGTAGGCGACCTACCGTGCTCTGCAGTTGATCACCCAGCCAGTGGGCCCGGCGATCGTCGGGCATGAGGGCGAGACGGGTTCCTTCGGGAATGGGTTGACCCGGTCGAATCTTTCCGGTTAAGAGTCCGTTGGCCAGGGGGTAGTAGGGGAGGAAGCCCATCGCCAAGTCCTCGCACGCCTTCAGCGTCCCGTCCGTCTCTGGATAACGAGCGAGGAGGGAGTACTGACTCTGCAGCGACACCACTCGGACGACGCCGGACTCTTCAATCTCTCTCAATTGCTCAACGTTGAAGTTGGAGCACCCGACCTCTCGAACCTTGCCCGCGGTGACCAGTTCGTCGAGCACCTCGAGGGTGTCACGTAGCGCGGTTGCGGGATCGGGAAAGTGGATCTGGTAGAGGTCGATGTAGTCGGTGCCGAGCCGTCGAAGGGAGTCCTCGCAGGCGCTGCGGACGTAGTCGGGCGAAGAGTCGAATCCCGAGCCGTCGTGACGAACCCCGAACTTGGTGGCGATCACGGCCTCTCCCCGGCGCCCGGCGAGGGCGCGACCAAGGAACTCCTCGGAGCGAGTGTCACCGTAGATATCCGCGGTGTCGAAGAAGTTCACGCCGGCGTCGAGGGCGGCGAGCACCACGGCGCGAGTCCCCGCCTCGTCGAGGCGAGAACCAAAGTTGTTGCATCCGACCCCGACGACGGACACGTCGAGAGAACCGAGTGGGCGATAGTTCATGTTGCTCCTTCTTGCCGGGTGTGAGCCTAGAGGGGGTGAGTGAAGATAGGGTGAGTACATGCGAGTTCGTGTGAACTACGACCTGTGTTCGTCTAACGCCGTCTGCATGGGAATTGCTCCGGACGTCTTCGAGGTCCGCGACGACGGTTTTCTCTACCTCTTGACCGACGAGCCCGGTGAGGACCGGGTGGCCGCGGTGCGCGAAGCCGTCGGAGCCTGCCCCAACGGGGCCATCTCTCTCGAGGCGTAGCGGTGGTAACTCCTCGGGTGCGTATCGCACCCTCACCCACCGGGTTCTTTCACGTCGGCACAGCGAGAACGGCCTACTTCAACTGGCTGATCGCTCGCCAAGACCCCGCGGGAGTGTTCGTCCTGCGTATTGAGGATACGGACGAGGAGAGAAACCGCGACGAGTGGGTCGACGTCATCGTGGACTCGATGGAGTGGTTGAAACTCAACCCCGACCTCGGACCGTATCGCCAGAGTGAGTTCCGTGGTGCCCATCGAGCGGCCGCTGACTCGCTTCGCCTTGGAGGGCTCGCGTACTACTGCGACTGCACCGCGGACGACGTGGCGGCGAGAAAGGGTGAAGACAAGACTCCCGGTTACGACGGATTCTGTCGCGAGCGCGGACTCGACGCACACGAGCGAACAGCCCTCCGTTTCAAAACGCCACTCGAAGGGGTCACGAGAGTTCACGACGAGATTCGTGGCGACGTGGACTTTGAGAATCGAGTCATCGGCGACTTCGTGATCGCCAAGTCGTCTGGCGACGTCCTCTACGCCCTGGCCAACGTCGTCGACGATCGGCGTGATCGGATCACCCACGTGATAAGGGGTGAAGAGCACCTCGCGAACGCCCCGAAACAGTTACTTCTCTGGCGCGCCCTCGACGAAGTAACGGGAGAGTCGGTGCCCGAGCCCGTCTACGCTCACACGCCCCTCCTGGTGAACGAGCAGCGAAAGAAACTCTCGAAGCGCAAAGACCCGGTCTCCACCACGGCCTACCGTGACGACGGGTACGTGGTGGAGGCGTTCGTGAACTACCTCGCTCTCTTGGGGTGGAGTCCCCGGGGCGGAGAGGAGGTGGTCGATCGCGACACGGTGATCAGTCAGTTTCGTTTGAGCGACGTCTCACACTCGCCCGCCTTCTTCGACGTGAAGAAGTTAACCGCGATGAACGGGGACTACATCCGACGGATGACTCCGGACGAGTTCGTTGTGGCCTGTCAGCCGTGGGTGAATCCCGATCAGGCCCCCTGGGCGCCTGAAGGTCGGCGCCCACCCTGGGCGCCTCAGGAGTTTGACGCGGACCTCTTTACCCGAGTGGCGCCGCTCGTGCACGAACGTATCTCCACCCTGGGTGAGGTACCGGCCATGGTGGGCTTTTTCTTCCAACGCGACCTCGTACTCGACGAGGCCGCGTTCCACAAGTCGTTGGCGAGCGACGTGGTGGGTCAAGAGATCGTTCGACAGGTGCTTCGGGGAGTGGACGAGGTGGAGTGGAACAGTGCCGAGTTACATGCTCTCGTCGTGGAGGTGGGCGCCCGCCTGGAGTTGTCTCTTCGCCGTGCTCAAGCACCCGTGCGCGTCGCCGTGACGGGAACCCCGGTCGGGCCTCCGCTGTTTGAGTCGATGGAGATTCTCGGACGAGACCTCGTTCGCCAACGCCTCGCTCACGCTCTCGAACGGTGTTCCGACTAGTTCTGGCACCGCTGCGGTGGGTGCTCGGGATTCTGAGTGGACTCATCGGGCTCGGCGCTCTCTACGTGGGGGTGACGTTCACTCAAATCTGGCTCACCGGACGCCACCACTCCCTCGCGACAGCCGACGCGATTCTGGTCTTTGGAACGGCCGAAGATAACGGAACTCCCTCACCTGAACTGCGAGACCGACTCCTCGAGGCCCTCACGCTCTACGACGCGGGTCGCGCCCCGTGGGTGGCGGTTACCGGAGGTCGACGTCCGGGAGATCAGTACACCGAAGCGGGGGTCTCGGCGCGATTC
>JAKBAZ010000060.1 GCA_021826255.1 Actinomycetes bacterium | reverse complement strand
CTCGGCGTCTCCAGAACGAGTCTTCAACGCTTTTACCGATCCGCGTCAACTCACTCAGTGGTGGTGGCCAGCGGGATTCTCCTGCCCGAGGGCCGAAGTTGACCTTCGCATCGGGGGCACCTATCGGCTGGAAATGGAGTGGCCCGAGTTCATCCCGGTCGAGGCTCGCTTTTCTCACTACCTCGGTGGCGAGTACTACGAAATCTCCCGACCCGGACGTTTGGTCATGAGTGGACGGGCTCTCACGGTCGACAACGAGGAGCTCTTCGCAACCTTGATCGAAGTGACTCTTCTTCCCGTCGAGGGAGGCTGCGCGCTCACGATGCGACAGTCCTACTTCGCTCCACTCCCCCCACCCGAGGCGATGGGTGGAGCCCACGTGGGTTGGTCGCAACAGCTCGACAAGCTCGAGGTCCTTCTCGACTCGCCAGAACTCCGCGACGACGCCGAGGACTGAGCTACGTCGTTATTCGAGACCGCCCACGACGTCCTGAAGGACCTCTTCCATGGCGTCGAGAGACGCCGAGAGTCCGTTGTCCTCAGCACTCACCCTCGCGCGCTCGTGAGCGGACCTCATGTGAGAAGCACCCTCGACGTCGCGAAACGCTAGGGACAGTCGAAGCGTCGTCAGACCGTCACTCTCGCTCAAAGAGTACGTCTCCGTGGCCCACGCGTTCGGCCACCCTTCAAAGAGCCAGCTAGAGATGACGTGAGACGGTCTATCGATCTCGAGGTACTGACCGCGAAACGAGCACTCGCGGCCTTCGGGAGTCACAAAAACGTGATGGAACGTGCCCCCAACTCGAAGATCGACCTCGCAGGTCGTCATGACGTCCCCACCGGTCGCGAACCAACACCGGAGATATTGCGGTTCGGTGAGCACGCGAAACACCAAGTCCCTCGGTGCGTCAAAGAGGCGCGTGGTCACGATCTCGAGTTCGCTCGGATACTCGACGATCTGCGTTCCGCGCCTACTGACCACTCGTCCTCCCCACGACTCGATCTCCCCGCACCCGACTGGAGGTTCTGGCCTCGATCCGTGTACTTTCCATTTTGACCTGCCCCAGGAGTAGCTACCACTTCACTTGTTGAGTTCCGTTCTTGATGAAAGGCTCCACTGATCCCCCGGAACCAAACCTTGGACGATTATCCACTCTCAAACCCCCAACGCTCAGTTAGGCCGGGATTGGAATAAAGCACCGACGTTATGAGCGAACTGGGGCAAATCCCTCTCACCATGAGTAACGACGTTGTCCTTTCAACACCAGGCGCGGAGGTAACGGGACTTTGTTGAAACCGGTCTTCTGCGCCCCACGGAGGGGATGGACGGAGGTACTACTCAATGCCTACCCATGGTGGTATTGCAGTTCGAAATCGAGCGTGAGCCTCCCCGACGACGACGTCGCATTCCTTGACTCCTACGCCGAAGCTGCCGGCATCTCGACGCGGTCTGCCGCCCTCCATCGAGCAATTCGCTTGCTCCGAGCAACTGCCCTTGGACCCGCCTACGAGGCCGCTTGGCTCGAGTGGAGCACTACCGACGACGCCGAGGCCTGGGACCTCGCCACAGCAGACGAGCTGAACTGATGCGCCGCGGTGAGATCTGCTTGGTCAACCTCGATCCGGTTCGTGGTACTTCATCGAACAAGGTCAGCCCCGCGAGCATCGTGAGCAACGACGGCGCCAACAGCACCGCTGAGCGGCTTGGTCGCGGGGTCGTCACGGTTGTTCCGCTCACCACCAACGTGGAACGCGTCTATCCCTTCCAGGTGCTCGTGCCAGCACTCGCCACGGGCCTTGCCCACGACTCGAAAGCGCAAGCGGAGCAAGTGCGCTCGATCTCCGTTGAGCGAGTTGGACGCCACGTCGGGACATTGAACGCGAAGGTGCAGTTGAGGCTCGACGAGGCGCTCAGGCTGCACCTCGCACTCTGATGGACGCAACGTTGACCGGAATGAAACGCCGGGAGCCAGACCCGTGTAGTGGTCTACCAATTAGTGGTGGAGTTCACAACGTGGACCTTGAGTCACACAATACGAACCGCTTGAGCGTCGGACTCCCACTATTCACGCTATAATTGTGTACATGACAACACTACCCATCGCCGAAGCGCGAGCTCAGTTGTCCAAGTTGGTCGACGAAGCCAGTTCAACGCACGAACGTTTCGAAATAACCAAGAACGGACATCGAGCCGCTGTACTCATGGGGGCAGACGACTACGACGCCATGCGTGAGACGATTGCCGTACTGTCCGATTCGGCGCTGCTGCTCGCTCACCAGGAGGGAGTACTAGCATTCTCAGAAGGTGATGCCTTCGACAGTGAACAGCTCGCTGTGGCCATGAAGAGCGCCGGGCGCAGTGTCGACACCAGGTAGAGACCGATATCGCCTCCTGGTCGCCCGTCCCGCCGCAAAGGCTCTCACCGACACGCTCTCCGAGAAAGTCGCCCACGCTGTGTACGAATTCATGACGGGCCCCTTGCTTGAGAATCCACATCGTGTTGGCAAACCTCTCGGTCCACCCTTGGCGCCGGCGTACTCAGCGCGCCGCGGTGACTATCGGGTGCTGTATTTGATCGATGAAGCCACGCGTACTGTCAAAGTCACCGCAATCAGACACCGGGCCGACGCATATCGGTCGTGAATCACCGTGATCGATCTCAGCCGTCGCCGAGCGGTTCGCGTACTCGGATTTTGTGGGCGCTGAGGGACTCGAACCCCCGACCTGCTGAGTGTAAATCAGCTGCTCTAACCAACTGAGCTAAACGCCCCGGGGGTTAGAGTCTAGGCCCCTAAAGGAGGCCCACGTTGCCGATGTGCTCGAGGAGCGCTTGAGTAGCAGCGAAGTAGGGGCGACGCCCCACGGCTTCATCAGTGATGAGAGCGTCGCCGCGATACTCCCCCACGACGGCCCCCGCTTCTCGAGCGATAAGCAGACCACCTAAGTAGTCCCAGGGGTGAAGCGTTGAGTAACGCGCCACCGAGTAGGCGTCGAGCGATCCATCCGCGACGAGACAGATCTCAAGACTCGCCGCCCCGAGAGCCCGAAACTGCGCCCAGCCCGCGTGGCGAGACGGAAGCCCCGAGAACGCGACAATCGCCGAGTCGTAACGGGTGGTAGTGGAGGGCCGAATCGGAGTCTCACCCCGGTACGCTCCCGCACCGAGTTCGGCGGAGTAGGTGTCCCCCGTCGCGTGGTTCACGACCAGTCCGGCCACGAGTTCTGCCCCCGCGAGGACACCAAAAGATGTCGCAAAGAAGGGCACCCCGTGATCACAGTTGGTCGAACCATCGATCGGGTCCACCACCACGGTCAACTCGCCCGAACCACTCACTCCGGACTCTTCGGAGACGACTCGGTAGCCCCATCCGGTGAGCATCTCGACAGCCACCCGGTCGGCCGCGAGATCGAGGTGGTACTGGGTATCGCGGACGCCGGAGTAACCCCGACCCCGATCCTGAGTAATGGCCTGGGCAATCTCCTCGGCGCACGTTGACAACCGTTCCAGCAGGGAGTTCACGTGCCCACGCTACCCGTGGCGCCGACTAGCCTGAAGGTGATGGCCGCCATCGACGTCGCCGGTTTTGTCGCCGACCTTAAGGACCACGCGGTCACCCACGGGTTCCACGTGCACGACGAGCGCCACTTCGTGGAGACCTACTCGTTGCGCCAAGCCTGGGAAGTGGACCTTCACCCCGAAGACGCCTGCGGCGGGCCTCTCGACCTGCACATCGAACTGGACGTCGACCCACGGACTCTCCTCGCCTTTGAAGACGCCGTCCTGGGACTCCCCGACGACGTTGATCCGCCCGACGAGTTCCACTTCCCGCTCGTGCTCACCTGGTCGTTGCCGGCCATGACTCCGGGGCCCGACCTCCTTCGCCTCACCCTGGACCTGTCCTCGGTCGGGGGCGTCGAACTCCCTCTCGAAGTCACGGCGACCGACTCTCTCGCCTCGCCCGTTGAAACCGCTGAACGTCGAATCACGATCGTCGCCCGACGAGCGATTTCACTCGCGCAGGTCGCGAGGGGGGAGGACCCCTTGTGCGACATCTTCGAGCGGGGCCGCCAGGTGAGTGAGTACCTGCTCCAAGCGGCCGACTCGTGGCTCGGCTAAGGACGCTTCTCGTCCCCCTGGTGTTCGTTGGTGCCGGAGTGGCGCTGTCGGCGTGCGGGAGTGGGGGTGCGGTGAGCGACGCTCGTTCGGCGTGCGTGCAGGTCAAGGCGGCCCTCGCCCTCGAAAAGCAGGCGCAAAGCGCCGGGCTCGCGAGCTCGGCCGGTCAGGCTCTCGCCGGGCGAGCCATGAGTACCCTGCTCGCCGCCTCCGGGGCGGCGGCTCAAGCCACCTCCTCCGACGGGAGTTGGAACGTTCTGCAGACGACCATCCAGGAGGCCGAGCGGGTACCGATCAGTAATCTCGCCCCGGCTCTGACTCGAATCTGTCAGGTGGCCGACTCCTCGACTCCCTACCTCTAACTCCCTAGTTCGTCGACACCCCGGGAATCCGCTCGGCCAACCAGCCCAGCGAGTTCGTCGTGAGAGACGCGTCCTCCCACCCTTGGAGGCGCTGCTCGACCTCGTCGAGGGTCGCGAGGGTCGCGATGACTCGAACTTCGAGTCCGCCCACCGACTGACCCGTGGAGTAGTCGCCAAACGCGTCCTCAGTGACCGGAGCTTCGGGCTCGAGCATCAAGTAGAGCTCACCGGTTTCGGCCACCCAGGCCAACTCGTAGTGATTACCCGCCGCGTCGGTCCACTCGTCGCCGAACTCGTGCTCGGCGCTCTCGCGGCGCGCCTCGTTCTCGTCGTAGAAGCCCTCAATGTCCATGGGGTTAGCCTACCGAGTCCTCTTCGTCGAGTCCGAAGCCGGCGTATGTGAGTCCGTATGGGTGCAAGAAACGTTGCTCGACGGGGACTTCGCACGTGAGCATCGACACGACTTCGCCTCGACAGTCTCATTCCATGACTACACCTTGCTACGACCTGTTCCAACTCGCGCGCGACGATTTTGCCGCCTACTCCCGCCGTGCCGAGTCGCGTCGCGCGATCTTTTTGTTCCTCTTACGCCATCCGGGACTCGGGGTGACGGGAGATCTCGGGCCCGACGACCTCGTGCATCGACTCACTCGACGAGGTGGACTCAGCACTCTGCAACGTGCCGCCGTGTTGAGGGCCCTCCTGCTCGACGCCGCCGATCCCGTGCTCGCGAGAACTCTTCTGCAAACTCTGTTGCCGGGTACCACCACGGTGTGTCGACGTCTCCAGTTCGGTCGCGGGGCCGTCGACGATCCGAGCGAAGCCCTGGCGACCTCGTGGGCGCTTCTGGGAGACCTCATTCGAGAGTGGGCCGGTCAGGACCGCCCCTACGCCGGTCCGGACCTACTGTCGGCCCTGCGCGGCCGGCTCCGTCGCTACATCATCACCTGGCGACTGGAGAACCCTTCGGTGGAAGAGTCAGAAGCCCTTCCGGTTGACCGAGACCCGTTACGAGACCTCGCCCTCGAAGTCACCCACGACACCTCCCCCTTTGCCCGAGCCGCCTGGGCCCGAGTCGTGGAAGGGACGAGTTGGGAGGACCTCGCTCGCCCCCTCGGGTTAAGTAGCGCCCACCTCGAAGGAGAGGTCCGACGCTGGGTGAGCACTCACCTCGCCGCGTGACCCCCGGTGACTGGGGTTGCGGGGACGGCGTATCCTTCGACGATGGCTGGTCGCCTCGTCCAACGCAGCGCCCCCCTTCTCATGTGGTCGAGCCCCCTGCTCCTCCTCGTGATCGTCTTTTCGATGCACCCGAGCCTCCACGCCCCTCGGTCCGTTCCGACGACTCTTCCCCCACCCCATTCCTCGAGTGGAGGGACGAACTCCGGGTCCCACCACCCGGTGGGTACGACGAGTACTACATCGACGACCCCGTCCACGACGACCACGTCCACGACGACATCAACGACGACCACGACCGTCCCCACCCACACGGTGTCCCACGCTCCCCCGAGCAGCGCACCCACGCACCACGTCGTCACCTCGTCGACCACGACCCCAACCACTCCGACGACCGCGACGACGCGCCCCTCGACGTCCGTCTCACGCGGCGCGAACTCGGGCGCCTCCTCGACCGGCGCGAACGCCTCGAACGTGCTGCGGGGCGAACTCACCGCGGCCTCGCCCGTCGTCGCTCTCCAACTCGGGTCGTCTCAGACCTGGGTGCTAACCAGCACCTCACCCCTACTCACCCGACTGACCTGCGAGAGTCTGAGCGTGACTCCCGACGAGGCCTTCACGACCCCGGCTCACCCCTGCGTACTCATCCTGACTGCGCTGGCCCACCTCCCCGTCTCGTGGACCCTGGCCCGACGGTGAAACGCCCTCTCGTCGCACCCGTCCAGGGGGTCGCCCTGCTGATCTACTTCGCTCTCTTGCCCTACGTCATCTGGACGAAGTGGACGCTCGCGAGCCACGTCTCTCACGGCTGGATCCTTCGCGACGCCCTCAGCGGCTTAGCCCTGTTTTGGGTAGTGTTCGTCGGACTGGTGGTGGCCTACGTCACGCAGCTTCGTCACCGTCGAGACGTGCCGCGAAATGGGGTCGCCTGGGTCGCCGGCCTCATCATCGCTCTCCTCCCGTTCCTCGCCGTGTCGAGTGCCGGCGCTCAAACGGTGCCCACGAGGCCCGTTCACAGCGTTGTCACTCGTGCGCCCGAGTCGGAGCGAGCGAGCTCTCTTCGCGTCGAGAAGATGACGACGGGTGACCTCGAGTCTCTTCCCCTCGCCCTCCTCGCGGTGTCGCGACGGCGTCGACTCGCCGACGACGCCCCCGACGACGAACTCCTCACCCACCTCGATCCCCACCTGATCGCTCGGCTGAGTGAACTCCTGCCCGCGGACCTCGGTGGCGTCGTCGATGTTGGCGAAGAGATCTCCCTCGTGGAGCCCAACCTCGAGGACGATCCCCTGGTGGGCTGTCTCCTTCGCGCGTCCGCCCCGGATCGGCTGCGCGTGTCCTACGCCCGCCCAGGCGGGATACTCGTCGTCGACGAGCCGGTGGACTCTTCGTCACTCCTCGATCGCCTGCATCCACTCCATCGAGGAGACCTCGTCCTCGTCAATGGCCCCGAGGACGCGTGGCGTGCCCTCGCCCTTCGGCCCCGAGACTCTCGGGTCGTCGTCGTTCGTCGGGCCGGAGATGACCCCGAACTACTCGCTCGAGTCGTGCGTCTCGCCACCGAGACCCCCCCACTCTCGAACGTCGTGAGAGTCGAGCTCTTACGACCGCTCCCGGTCGTGAGCGGAGTCGTCGAACCCTTCGTCGCCACACTCCGGCGCCGCTGCGTGGAGATGGTGGCCTACCTCGCACTACACCGAGGCGAGCCGGTGACCGGTGATCGGCTGCGCTCGCGAGTACTCACCCACGCCCAGGTCGACGCCTCGCGCACCACACTGGCCAACACCGCCACCTCCGTGAGACGCAGTCTCGGTACCGCGGGAGAGCGGTGGCGACTCGGCCCAGTCGGGCCGAACGGGCTCTACGAGTTACACGACGTCGAGATCGACGTGGCGGAGTTTCACCTCCTCATCGCCGCCGCTCGCCGAGACGACGACCCCTACGACTCTCTCGTCCGAGCCCTCAGCCTGGTGAAGGGCGAACCCCTCGCCAGCGTGTTGAAGGGCTTCGAGTGGTTCCGGTTCGAGGGGCACCTCGCCCAGCTCCAGCGAGAAGGAGAGGCCGCAGCACTCACTCTGGCGGACCTCGCGATGGAACGCCATCTCCCCGACGTCGCCTTCTGGGCGTTGCGCCAGGGACTGCTCATCGACCCCGAGAGTCCGGCGCTCCGCGAAGAGTTCGAACGAACGCCT
>JAKBAZ010000059.1 GCA_021826255.1 Actinomycetes bacterium | reverse complement strand
GGTATCGACCTCGCGCACTTCGCCGCGAACCTCATCGAGTCCTCCGACCACCTCGAGCTGGTTCGCGAGGCGGGGCTGTCGATTGTGCTCTTTCGCCGCCCCGGGTGGAGTGACGAGGACTACACGGCGTGGAGCGCAGACCTCCTGCGCCGTCAGGTGGCCTTCGTGACTCCGACCAAGTGGGAGGGCGAAACCGTCGCCCGCATCGCGTTCATGCACCCCGACACGACGGAGGAGCTCGTTACGGAGATCCTGGAGTCTCTTCGTTAGGCGACGTCAGTAGGCGATCACTGGGTTGGCGCACACTCAGCCCGGCGGCGCGCTGACGTCGCCAGGCGACTCCCCCGAGCGCTTCGAGCACGACGCGATTACCGAGGTACGCGGTGATTTCCGCGTGATCGAAGGGTGGCGAGACTTCGACGACGTCCAGTCCGACGAGGGGGAGTTCCATGGCGAGACGACGCACGGCGTCGAGGAGTTGCCTCGAGCTGAGTCCCCCTGGTTCGGGGGTTCCGGTACCCGGCGCGGCCCCGGGGTCCACAACGTCGACGTCAATCGAGAGAAACACGCCGTCACACTCGGACGTGGCGAGAGCGATGGCCTCGTCGAGGACGGCCTCGAGACCACGCGCGACGACTTCACCCATCTCGAAACTGCGCATGCCCCGTGCCGCCATCCACTCCAGAGTTTCCGGCTCGGGCCAGTAACCCCGAAGACCGATCTGAATGAAGCGGTCCCCCCGACACGCTCCCGACTCGATGAGTCGACGCATCGGGGTCCCGTGACCATAGAGTGAGCCGAACTGGGTCTCGGCGGTGTCGGCGTGAGCGTCGAAGTGGATCACCGCGACTCGTCCCCATCCGTGAGCGCGGGCCACTCCGGTCACGTCGGGCCACGCGATGGTGTGATCACCCCCGAGAACAACGGGAATGATCCCCCGACGGGCCACTCGAGTCACCAGCTCCTCGAGGCGAGACATCGACAGCTCGAGATCACCCGAGGGCATTTCGACGTCGCCGAGGTCCCTCACTCCGAGATCGACGAGGGGATCCACGCCCAGAGCGAGAGAGGGCCTCATCCCGTCGTGGGGCAAGTAGTCGCTGGTTCGAATCGCGTAAGGCCCGAAACGGCAGCCGGACCGGTGGGACGTGCCCCCATCGAAGGGCGCGCCGACGATCAGCGCCTGGGCACCCGACCAGGTCCCCTCGTCGTCCGGATCGCTCGTCGGTACGCCGAGGAAACTCGCCTCGGGCCCGTACATGTTGGCCAGGCGAGTCACGGCTAGTGCGTGACCGTGGGAGTGGCGCCCTCGTTCAGCAGATCGATCCAGGTCTGCCCTGGCGTCAGAGCGATGGGTTTGCCTGAGGCGTCGACGTACTGAGTAATGGTCCCGAGCGCGGACCGTTTCCACGTCCCGGTGATTTCGTGGCCTGCGGTAAAGATGTCGACCGGACCGCTACCCACCAAGTCTGCGTGGTTGTAGAAACTGCCGAGGGTTCCGTTCACGTAGGGAACCATCTCCACGATGACGTTCTTCGGGGCCTCCACGGCGCCGGTTCCCGTGATGTCGTGAAGTCCGTAGTTAGAGATGAGGGCGGGGCGAGAACGCACCCATCCGTGAAGGGTCGGGTTCCAGGTCCAGAGTTCCCCGTAAATACTCGGGAAAGGTACGTAGACCGACTTCACCGCCACGCCGGGCACCACGGCGCTGGCGGTGCGGTAGGTGAACAAGTGGGGTGGCGGAGTCGGCGTTCCCTTGAACGAGAAGAGACCCGCGGCGCTCGCGTACAGGTTGTAGGGCGCGACGCGGTTGGGGTCACGGAACATCGCCCCTCCCGCACTCGACTCGTCGAGCAGTTTCACCGGCGCCGTCGCGATGGAGTTCACCGCGTACGGAGCACCGCCGGAGTACGCGAAGATTCCGCCGAGGGGCCACACAATCTGGGTGTCGGTGGGTCGCACCGAGCGAACAGGGCCGACCTTCGCGGGAGCGTTCTGATTGAAGATGGCGGCGAGGCGCGTGATGCCACCGTTCACGATCTCCTCGTAGAGCACGTCAGCCTGGTCGATGCCGAACTGGGGCAGGGCGTTGGTGTCGTTCTCAATCTTCACGGTGAGAGCGGGTCGGCTGAGCGCAGCACCCCCCGGATCGGGCAGACCCGTGAGTGGCGCGATAGGTACCGCCGGCTTAACGGTGGTCGTGGTCGTAGGGGCCGCCGCCTTGGGTGAGGACTTCTTCGTGAGGGCGTAAATGCCCACGGCGAGGACGACGACGGCGAGGGCGAGGGCGTATCGAACGGAAGATCGCATACGGCCAATGTAGCGAACGACGGTGTTCGCTCAGAGGTTGCGATAGATAACCGTATGGGGTAACTGGGTTTCCGGGCTCAAGTGTTCCGAGCCCGGCACCCGACTCCATCCCGTGGAGTCGTAGAAGCCGAGCGCGGTGTCGCGTCCGTTGGCCCACACTTGAGCGACACCGAGAGCCCGGAGATCGGCGAGAGCCACCTCGATGACCGTGCGGCCCAGTCCCAATCCCTGAACGTCCGCGTCCGTCGCCATGTAACGAAGTTGCCAGGTCTCGACACCGGGGTGAATCGGCGAGGTCGAGGGATACCACGAGGCGCTCACGACGAGGCGCGGACCCACGAATCCCCCGTAGTGACGACTCGTCGACTCCCCGTCGCGGGGGTCAGCAACCACCTTCGATGGATCGTTGAAGCGAAGGACCCGTCGACGCAGGGCGTACAACTCTTCGGGATCGACGAGTCGCACCTCGAAGGTCCAGTCCTCGAGACTCCGGCGAAGACGCCACATTCGCATCTCGGGTCGATCCGGCAACTCGTGCACGTCACCCGTGCGCTCAAACCCGGCCTTGGTGTAAAGACCGAGAGCCCGCGGGAGACCGGCGTTGACGAAGAGGTCGATCTGGCGTGCACCCCGACACCACACCGACGCCGAAACGGCGTCGATCAACTGTTCGGCGACCCCGCGACCCCGCCACTCGGGGGTGACGTACATCCCGAAGAGGAAGTACTCCCCGGGCTGTGACTCGTGGGGCGCGCCGTTGGCCGTCCCTACAACGCGGCCGTCGACCTCCGCCACGAAGAGCGATCGAGCGCTCACCCGCTCTCGCCACTTGCTCTCGTCCCACTGCTCGGCCTCGGCGAGGGTGAGGCCGTAGGCGCTCGGCTCGTCGGCGAGGGACTCCAGTCGGATCTCGCGATACCGCGACCACTCGTCAGATGTCAGGGGCCGCACGATGACAGTACTCACAGTCCTCCTTCGTGGCGCGGTAGGCGCGCGGTGTAAATCGAGTAGCCGTCGAGCGTGCGCACGACGAGTGTGGCGATAGTCGTGGCCGCAATCATCGGCAACATCACCCCGAGTCCGGAGTGGGTGAGTTCAGTAACCAGGGCGAGCCCCGCGAGAGGGGCCTGCATCGACGCGCCGATCATGGCGGCCGCCCCCACGAGGGCGCACGCTCCCACCGGGGCGCCCGGCCACAGGTGAGCCCACACCGCTCCCAGGCCGCCACCGAGAGCCGCCCCCATAGCGAGAACGGGGGTAAAGACACCTCCCGCCGCCCCCGCGCCGAGAGTGAGAGCCGTCGTGAGGGGCTTCAACACGGCGAGAAAGAGGAGGAGGGCGAGGGTCCCTTGTCCCAGAAACGCCTGGTGAGCGATGTCAATACCGTTTCCGAAGATCTCGGGGCGCCACACTCCGACCACTCCCACCAGCGTGAAGGCGAGGGGCATGACCCACAGCAGTTGAGTCCCCCGGGGTCGTCGGTGCGACACCCATCCGAGAAGTCGAATGTTGCCCGTCGCGAACAGTCCAATGACGAGGCCGGCGAGGATCGACCAAACGAAGAGGGGTGCGGAGTACTGAAAGTTAGCGACGTCGGAGTACGTGGGCGCGTGGGAGAGGGTGATCCACCCGGTCAACGTCGCAATGAAACTACTGCTGAGAGCCGCGAGTACCACGGGCAGGGCGAAACTGCCGAGCATCACCTCGGCCGTGAAGAACGCTCCCCCGAGCGGCACGTTGTACACCGCGGCGAGGCCGGCCCCTCCCGCGCAGGCCACTAGGAGAACTCGTTGGGCGTCAGTGAGGCCGAATCGGCCCGACAGGACACTCGCCACCGCCCCGCCCATGAGCTTGGGGGCAGCCTCTCGTCCGGCGGAAGCCCCCAACCCAATCGTGACTTCAGAGACAATGGAGGTGGCGAGAGACCGTCGCACGTGGACGGTACCCGACCCGTTCCACACGGCGTCGTCAATCTCGGACTTCTGGTGCGCGAGGTATCGCCGGGTGGCGTACCAACCCAGGGCGCCGAGAACACCCGAGAGAACGAGCATGAGAACACGGTGCGTCGGACTCGTCGCGGCGACCGCCGCTTGGTAACTCCCCCCTCGAAACCCGTAAGCCCAGCGCTCGACACCCCGCAGCAACCACATCAACCCTTGCCCGAAGAGTCCCGTGAGGACCGAGGCGACCACCAGGGCCACCCAAAATCTCACGCTCAGGGCGGCGGGTCCGTCGTGGGTGACGTTGGGCTGTTCCATCGCGCCTCGGCCCGACGGCACGCGCCGCTTGATGAGTGGTTGGGGAACTCTCTGGCGCTCGCTTCGCCCCGATGAGTCACGCGCCACGAGACCTCATCGTAGTTCTCTCGCCCGTCGCGTACTCGAGCAACTCCGCGGGTGACGAGACGAGAAGTGAGGCACCCGCCGCGCTCAGTTCGGAGTCGGTCCCGAATCCCCAGGTGACCCCCACGCCGATGACTCCGTGGTGTCGAGCCCCCGCCATGTCGAAGGCGCGATCACCCACCATCCACACCCGCTCCCTGGCTGGATTCGCCCAGACCTCGAACACCTCCCCCATGATGTCCTCCTTGGTGGTCACCCTCAAGTCCAACGACGCACCCCTCACCACGTCAAAGAACCTCGCCACCCCATGATCGGCGAGCATGCGCTCGGCGAAGTCCACCCGTTTGGCCGTGGCGACCGCCAGGCGTACTCCGCGTTGGTGGAGCTCGTCCAGGGCCTCTGGCACACCGTCGTACAGCGTCGCTCCACGCAGTCCCACTCCGGCGTAGTGAGCCCGATACTGCTCGACGACATCGTCGAGCTCGTCGTCGGCGAAACCGAGCACACCGAAAGAGTGCCGAAGCGGTGGTCCAATGAGGTGGCGCAACCGCTCGCTGGAGAATTCACGCCCTCTCTCGGCGAGCGTGAGTCGAAAACTCTCCAGGATTCCGGGGGAGGAGTCCATGAGGGTGCCGTCGAGATCGAAGATGACGTGAGAGGGGGGGGAGATCACCCTTTCATTCTCACCCACCGCGCCAGCACCGATCTCCCCACCGGGCCCCTTACGGCCCGGTGGGGAGATATTCGGCCTAGTAGGACAGCGTGTAACTCGTACTCGTGGAGAAACTGCTCGAGGTTCCCTTCAGAGAAATCACCGCCGAACCCACCGGCGTACCGCGGGCGACGCGGAAGGTCACAGTTTCCGAGCCCCCCGCGGTCAGCGGATTCTTCGCAAACACCACCGACACACCACGGGGAGCCCCGGAGGAACTGAGTGAGATGGCCTGCGCCGAACCCGTCACCACTGTGGTTGACAAGGTGGTCGACACCGAACGACCCGCTCGGGTGCTCCCGGACGACGGGGACACGCTCATCGAGAACGTGTTGCTCACCGGAGCCGTCACCTGAAGGGTGAAGGTCGCCGTGTGGATCCCCGACGGCGCGGTCCCGGTCACCGTCACGACGTAGTTACCCGGAGTGGTGGACGACGTCGTGGAGAGAGTCATCGTCGCCGACGTTCCCGAGGTGACCGAACTCGGCGAGATCGACGCAGTGACCCCGGAGGCGACACTGGCGCTAAGCCCAATAGTCTCCGGACTTCCCGAGGTAGTCGAGGTCAGTAAGGTCACCGAGGTCGACGTTCCCGCGCTGACCGAGCCGGACGTCACGGAGGGAGTTAGCGAGAAGTCGCTCGGCCCCTGCACCGTCAAGGTGAACGTTGTCGTGGCCGACGAGGTGGCTCCCGCCCCCGTGATGGTAAGGACGTACGTACCCGGGGTCGTCGTCGACGTCGACGCGAAGGTCACGTTCGTCGAACTCCCCGCGCTGATCGAGGGAGACCCGAAGGTGGCCTGAACCCCCGCGGGAAGACCACTCACACTCAAGTTGACCGTCTGAGTCGATCCTGAGGTGACCGTGCTCGACACGGTCGTCGAGGTCGACCCGCCGGGCAGCACGGTGGCCGAGGAGGGCGAAGTACTCAGAGAGAAGGAGTTACCGTTCGCAATAGTCGGACCGGCAATGGCGCAGGCTCCCGTCGCGTTCGACCACGTCCCCTGCATGGCGAACGATCCCGTAGCGAAGGTCACGTTCTGGGCTCCACCGGTGCCACCGGTCCCCACCCACGCACACAGGTCACCGGTCTCATAACCATTCGAGGCGACCCAGCCACCGGCGGGGTACATATCGGTCAACGTCTCGGCGTACTCGTGGCCTTCGACGATGGTGACTCCGTCGAGTGCGCCCGCGCTACCCGCGTTCACGTAGTTAGCCCCACAGCTCGCCCCCATGTCGGGCACGTACGGCAAATTCGTGAAGGCCACGTCACCGACGCTCGAGGCCACGGCCCCACCACCCGAAAGTGTCGAGTCCCCGTTGTAGTCGTGGTACGCGCAGAAGTTGCCCGAGGGGGTGTTAAAGCCGTCCGGGTGTGTCCCGGTGGGCGACACGACCACGTACTGGACGTTCCGGTTCGACGCCGAGGTGAGGTTGCCGAAGTGACTCGCGGCGGCCACGGCCTCAGCCGCTAACTGGTGACCCGTCGCGTTGCTCGGAGCGGCCGCGGAGTTGTCGTACCACACGCCGGCCAACACAGAACTCGACGGGTAGGAGATGTGAGTCGCCGACGCGGCGCAGGTCACCGTACCCAGAGCGACCCCGTCGCAGTACTGCGTCATTACTCCCGACCACTTCTCGGCGTTAGTCCCTAGTCCGGCGAGCATCGCCTCGAGTCGGGGCGCCATGCCCTGGGGGTCGCCACTGAACGTCGGGTACGTCCCCGCTGTCGACTCCGTTCCCCATTGGGTGCCCCAGTAAACGAGGTAGACCTTGGGGGTGCCCACGACGGTTTCGACACCGTTCACTCCACCCTGAGCGATGAGGTCGTTGGTCGAGGCTCGGTGCAGGCGAGAAGAAAGCCGAGCGACGTGATGAGCACGCGCCTGACGAAGGGCCGGGATGGTGAGGAACTTGATGGCTCCGCCTCGGTGATGCGCTGGGGCCACGTAGCTAGCACTCTTCGGTACCACGCCTGAGGCCTCCGTGACCAATGACGTCATTCCGAGCGCTCCGAGGGCCACGATCATTGAAGCCCGCACAACCAGATGAAGTTTCCGCATGGCGCTCACACTATCCACGCTCACGGGGCTCTTCCAGGCCCCTTCACACTTTTTCTACCCGCTCGAGCAACCCGTCGACGGGGAGATTTTTCAGGATCTGATCAGGCGAAGGCCCCCAGCGACCCGCTATTCGAACGCACGACGAGAGGAGCTCGAAGGACGTAGGTGGCCTTTAGTCGAGACGAACCGATTCCCAGAACGAGCGGGCAGATCGCCACGTAGTCCCCAGCGTCGAGGGGCCGATCGCCCGTCGGGGTCGTGCCGACGAGTGCCTCGATCTCCAAGGACTGCCCTGGAGCGAGTCGAGCGCGCCGGACGACGCTGGGCGGGACCTGATCGAGGTGGCCGAGATAGCCGTCGACACCCGGTCGAGTCACGCCACCGGTGACCTTCGCGAAGGACAGGTCGAGAGACTCCTCGGCCACATTGCGAATGGTGA
>JAKBAZ010000058.1 GCA_021826255.1 Actinomycetes bacterium | reverse complement strand
ACGTGCAGATTGGTGTAACCCATGGAGTTCGTGAGCTGCTGGGAGGTCGCGAAGGGCCACAACCACCACGCCGAGAGACCCACCGACAGCACTCCCGCCCCGATGGCGAAGCGCCAGGGTCGAGCAAGGTCACCGGGGGCCGGCACCTCCTCTCGAGGTCCGTGCCCACGTCGCTCAAAGGTCTCGATCAGCACGAGCCAGATGACCATCGCGATGGCGAACATCCAGGGCAGAACGTGCGCGAACAACGTGAGGGCGAGGAACGTCGCGGCCACCCAGTACCCCCGACCCGTCCGTACTCCCCGCGCGAAGAAGCCCAGGGTGATGAGAGCGAGGGCCAGGGACAGAGAGAACGCGTACTCCCCCGCCATCGTGGAGTAAAGATTCCCCCCGTCGATCGTGAAGGTGGTGTCGAACAAGAAGGGCAGGGTCGACAACGCCAGAGCCAACGGTACGGGTCGAGGGGCCCGAAAGAGACGTCCCATCACGTACGCCCCGACGGGCATCAGAACGGAGCCGAGGACGGTGGCCCACTTAAAGGCCACGGCGAACGAGACGACGTAACTCAAGAGAAGCGCCACGTAGTCGGGCAGCACGAAGTAGTAGCTGTACGCCGGCATGCCGGCGAACCACCCCGGGTACCACGGGGTGACGTGCCACCAGTCCCCCTGGGATCGAAGAAAAGCGGGGAGGGCGAGGTGGGCGCCAGTGTCTCCCCCGGTGAGCAGCGAGCCCGAGACGAGAAGGGAGGGGTGGAGCGACCACAGGGTCACGACAATGACCGCCAGCACCCCACACGTGTCGATGACTCCAAGGAGAGTGATGCGGCGTCTCACGAGTGGGCTCGTTGCGCCACCAGCGTGACCAGCGCGACTCCGTTGAAACCGACGTGGGTCAACATCGAGGGGACGAGGCGACCGGTACGCCTCACCACGAGAGCCAGCACGATACCCAGTACGAAGAGGCCGGGCAGTTGAATCCACTCACCGTGGGCCAGTCCAAAGAGAGCCGCCGACACCACCGCACTCACCCACAGGCGACGAGAAGAGGGCTCGGGACCAAGCAGGCCCCGAAAGAGCACCCCTCGAAAAAGCCACTCTTCGACAACGGGGGCGCCGAGCGACGTCATGAGGGCCAGCAGGACAAAGGTCGACCCCCGCGAACCATCGAAGATCTTGTGAACGGGTTGGCTCAACTGGGCGAGGTGAAAGGGCGCGTAGAGGATGGCCACCGCGCCCTGGAGGGCAACCCCGAGAAGGACGTAGAGAAAGTCACTGGGACGAAAGGTCCAGGGGCGAGGAATGCGTTCGACGACCTCACGCGAGAAGGCCAACCACACCCCGCCCCCAAAGCCCACCCACAGACCGACCAGTCCACTCGCCGTCGCCCACCATGGGGGGCTGGCGGAGGTGAGAACCGCGGTTCCACCGGCGGGATGAGCCAGCGCGACGGCCACGCTCTGGCACACGACCGCCACGAGTTGACCCGCCAAGAAGGCCAGCGCCACGGCCACCACGACTTGGGTGACGCGACGAAACTCTCGATCCCGTTGGGGGTTCATCGTTCTCAACGCTAACAACTTGTTAAACCACCAGGCCCAGCGGGCCGGACGTCGCTGTCCCGCCTCTAGATTGGGGAACGTGACAACTCCTGGTCCCTCCAAGACTCCCCCGAAGCGCTGGCTCACGAATGGTGACAAGCCCTCCACTCCCCAAAGTCGGGGACGGCTCATCCTGGGACTCGCCGCCGCGTTCGTGGTCGGTTTCGTCATTCTTAGTTCCGTGCTGAGCAGCCACACCACGAACTCGCTCAACTACTCCCAACTGCTCAACGACGCGAAGAACAATCAAGTGGTGTCGGCGTCGATCAGTAACTCGAGTGGTGTGATCACCGGTCAACTGCTCAATGGAACGAGCTTCACCACGACCGGTCCCTACCCCGTTCTCTCTGACGAAGTGGCGACCCTGCGGGCCGCCAACGTCACGGTGACCTTCGCCAACCCGTCCAACCTGGCCTCAACTCTGCTGCCCTACCTCGTCTGGTTCCTCCTGCTCGGCGGGTTCATGTACTTCTTGAACCGCCAAGCCCGGGGTCAAATGAACGGGATGATGTCGGTCGGTCGCTCTCGCGCTAAGCAGTTCTCGGAGGATCGCCCGAAGACGACCTTCGCCGACGTCGCGGGTTACCTCGGAGTCAAGCAAGAGATCACCGAAGTGGTGGACTTCTTGAAGAGCCCGAGCAAGTTCACGTCACTCGGTGCCGTGGTCCCGAAGGGCCTTCTCCTGGTGGGCCCCCCGGGAACGGGCAAGACCCTGCTCGCGCGCGCGGTGGCCGGCGAGGCGGGAGTGCCCTTCTTCTCGGTTTCGGGTTCGGACTTCATGGAGATGTTCGTCGGCGTGGGAGCAAGTCGCGTTCGCGACCTCTTCTCCACGGCCCGAAAGCAGGCTCCGGCCATTGTCTTCATCGACGAGATCGACTCGATTGGTCGAAAGCGCGGAGCCGGGCTCGGTGGTGGACACGACGAACGCGAACAGACGCTCAACCAAATGCTCTCGGAGATGGATGGATTCGAAACCTCCGAAGGGGTCGTGATCATCGCCGCGACCAACCGCCCCGACGTTCTCGATCCGGCCCTGTTACGTCCGGGTCGCTTCGACCGCCAAATTGTGGTGCCCCTGCCCGATCTCGAGGAGCGTACCCCGATTCTCCAGGTCCACTCGAAGAACAAGCCCCTCGACCCCAGTGTCGACCTGACGATGGTGGCTCGCGGTACGCCCGGCATGAGTGGGGCGGATCTCTCCAACCTCGTCAATGAGGCGGCTCTTCACGCGGTGCGCCGACACTCGGCCACCATCACCATGGCCGACTTCGAAAGTGCTCGTGACCGAGTGATGATGGGCCAGCAACGCGACACCATGGTGCTCACTGAGCCCGAGCGGGAACGCATCGCCTACCACGAAAGCGGTCACGCGCTCTTGGCCTACGTTCTGGAGAAGACCGATCCCCTGCACAAGATCACCATCATCCCGCGGGGCATGGCTCTCGGAGTCACGATGACCTTGCCCGAAGAGGACCGCCACATCATGTCGCGGGGTCACCTCGAGGACTCCCTATGCATGAGAATGGGTGGCCGCGTGGCCGAACTTCTCGTCTACGGGGACCTCTCTACTGGGGCTGCTGACGACCTCCAGCGGAACACGGAGCTCGCCATTCGGATGGTCCGCGAGTGGGGTATGTCAAAAGAGATTGGCCCCATGGCGTGGGGTTCCAACAATCAAGTCTTCCTGGGCGAAGACTTGATGCACCAGCGGGACTACTCCGATCACACCTCTCAGGTCATTGACGACGAGGTGGAGCGAATCCTGCGCGAGCAAGAGTCACGAGCCATCGAAGTTCTCACTCTCCACCGACGCGGACTCGAGGCTTTGACCCGCGCTCTGCTCGAGCACGAGACCATCGACGGAGAAGAGGCGGCCCGTCTCATCGACGAGGCCTACGGACAGCCGGTGCACCCGGCGGGCACGCGAACGGTCAGTGCCATCGGATACCTCGGTCGAGGAACTACTGACGCCCCGCGCGAGTCGGTCACGGCGGCCCAGCCCCCGACCTGGGAACCGCCGACGCTACCCGCGGTGTAGCGAGTTCACCACCGCAACACCGAGCGGAGTGCTCGGGAGGGTGCCGATCATCTCCACGTCGCTGCGCGAGGACTCGATCACGAGCGTCGCGTTGGAGAGTCGAGTGCGACTGCCGAGGAGTTGACCGAGTGACTGGATGGAACGCGCCGGCAACGTCCAGTGCCCGGACTCCACCACGCTCGAGGCCTTCACCAAACGCCACCCCACTCTCTGGGACGACGACGAAACGTTGAGAATCATCGCCGCGGTGAATCCGCGCCCCGTCACATCACTCACCACCACTTCCTTACCCGGGGTCGGCAGGGGCGAGAGTTCTCGTCCGCTCGAGGTTCCCGTCGACAGGGACCACGCCACGGGACCGGTGGCGTTACCCGTGAGCGAAATAATTCCCGTCGGTGCAATGGCGGTATTGGGCGCGAGAGTCACCTTCGCCGTCCCGAACGCCGGCACCTCCACGGTGAGCGGAGGCTGCGTGAGTCCGGCTTGATGGAGAGTGAGTCCGACCGCGACCGAGTTCGAGTTGGGGTTCGCGACTCGGATTTGCGTACTCGCTCCTCGCGCCACCGAGACGAGGCCGAAGGCGGCGCGAGAGTCGAGGTGGAGCGATCCCGACGCGATGGAGGCGACCGATCCCGACGACTGGTCGGCGGCCACCACGAGGGAACCTCGCAGCACTTGAACCTGGACCCCCACGTTGGGTGTCGCCACGACGTAGGTTCCGAGGTTGACGGTCGTCACGGCGTGGGGTCCGACGGTAATCCCTTGTAGAGGGGCCGGGGCCTGGTAACCGAGCGAGGAGAACGTCAGGATATTGAAGACGGACGCCGTCGCGGTGGGGTTGTAAATCACGAGGTCGGCTCGTGAGCCGACCGTGGTATCGAGGCCGCTTTCAAACCACGAGCTCGTTCCCGCCGAACTGCACGGGGCACTCAACCCTTCCGTGGTGATGACCTCACCGGCGTCCACTCCACCACCGAGGATTTGCGCGGCGACCGCGTACGTATGTCCCCTCACCAGTGCGTCCGGTTGGAGCAAGTACCGACCGTGGGGAGCGATAACGAACGTGGTCGAGTTAGCCCGCGTGGCGGCGGTGGCCGTCACTCTCGCGATGACGTGGCGCGGGTGCGACGTCGTGTTCACGAAGGCCACGACACCGTGAAAACCCCCCGCCACGTTGGTCAGGCCGGCGCAGTAGAGCGCACTGGACTGAACATTGGGACCCACCGCCACCGGAGTGACCGTGGGATTCGTCGAGTGCACCGACTCGGCCACCCAGGCGCTCGCGACCACGCCCAACACCGTGAGGCCCAGCACCACCCGGGGACGAGACCTAGTCACCACGACGCACCCTTCGAGCCGCGGGCCGACCCGTGAACAACCACTCCGCCCGTTGAATCCACCCGAAGCCCAAAATCACCACACACCACAACACCAGTGTGAGGCCCGCGAGAATGCCGTTCCACGGAAACCGGCTGAGCACGAGACGAGCACTCACCGTTCCCGAAGTCGGCGAGAGACTGTACTGGGGAGCCCAACCGTCGAGAGTGGATTTCGTCACTCGGGCGCCTCGCACCGCCAGGGAGAAGGCACTCGCCGGGGCGTAACCCGCCTCGATGGAGGTACCCGACGGCACGGAACCTGAGTCACCGAGTCCGCCAAGTACCGCGCGCCAGGGCTGGGTCACCGAGGTGCGCGCCCGCACGACGCCATTGAACTCGGAGTTGGAGAACACCTCGACCGCGGGACTGGTCAGAGTGAGCGAGAGATCGACTTGCTGGTTGAGCGCGGGCAGGACGTTACCCGGGACGTTGTTCACCACCGAACTCTGAACTCCCGCCAACTGGGGAGCGGCGGACTGCATGACGATGATGGTCGAGATACCCGCGGGAGCGAGGAGTTGGCCGAGGTACACCGTTTCTCCCCGTAACGCCTCTCGAAGGGCGGCGAGAAGAGGGTCGAAGGTTCCCGACGTCGGGGGAGCGAACAGATTGGACCCGCCCGGCAGTCCGCCCGTCGAGGTGGCCGCTTCGAGACCCGGGGCGACCGTCCAGCCGGCGGAGGGCAGCACGGCGGGCGAACCCAGCCACAAGACCCGGTTGCCGGGAGTCGTCGCCACCGTCGTCAGCGACGCCGCACTCGACGTGGTCGGAAGGTCGAATCGACCACTGGCGATCGCGTTCACGTACCCGACGGGAAGGCCGAGAGTCACCACGGCCGCCACGGGGGCCACCACGCGTCGCCACCGTTCACCGGATCCTCGAAGGTCGTTCTCCATGGCCGACACGGCGTATCCGCAGAGGATCGCGAGGCTCAACGAGTAGAGGGCGAAGAGCACGTTGGGGTCGGGCGTGAAGGTTCCCGCCCAGTGGTGGACCGACACCGTAAGCACCACGAGGGTGAGTGACGCGAGGAGACCCAGACTCGACGCAATAGACCGACGCACGTCGCGCGCGAGAACGAGGGCGACCAGAGCGAGGACCGGCGAGATCCAGCCCCACCAGGTCGCCCCGTAGATGCCGTTGACTCCGCGCAGTAGCGCGCCAAGACTCGGTGCCTCCCAGGGAGCACCCGCGAGTCCGAACACCGAGAAGAACTTGCGCCCGGCGAGGAGGCTGTCGAGAGTGAGTGGTGCGAGTAGGAGGGCGACGTTCACGGTCAACCCACCCATGACTCGCCGGACTCGTCTGGCTCGCAGAGACTGGCGTAAGGCCACGCTCAGGGCGACGACGAGGAGACTCACGTCCACGAAGGTTCCGGGCGCCATCGCGCACGAGAGCGCGACTAGGACGAAGAGTACGAGTCGCTGGCCGGCCTCGGTGGAGCGCCAACCGCGATATCCGAAGGGCAGAGGGGCTGGATAGGGGCCGTCGCGAAAACTCGGCACTCCGAGTACCTCGAAGAGTCGCCGCACGATGAAGGGCAACAGGGCGACGACCACGAGAACGTCGGTGCGCCCCTGCGCGATCATGTTGAGACCGGTGGGAGCGACGAGATACGCCACGACGGCGACGACGCGCGCGCGATTGGAAACCCGACCCTTTAACAGTCGGGCGACCCCGATGGCTCCGAGGGGCACGGCGCCGATGAGCGCGACCCGGGGTAGGACACCCATTCGACCGAGTACGAAGGTTCCGGCCATCGCGAGGACACCGTAGCCCGGCATACCCGGCGCCCCCGTCCCCACGCCGGCGGGGCTCCAGGACGCGAAGAAGTGTCGCCAGTTGCCCCACCACGAGTCGAGCGGGGCGAGTCGTCCCACGAGGGGCAGGTGCGTGGCAATGAGATTTCGCGAGCCAATGATCCACAGCAGCCCGAGGAGCGCCACGGCGAACACCTGGGCCCGAAAGGAGGTCAAGAATCGGGAGGGCTTCATCGCACGGGGTGCTTGTGACAGTCCCTCGTCGAACGTTTCGTCGTCCGAAAACGCTGCGGCGAATCCCACGCCCGTGTCGGGGTCGTCCCGCAGAGCTGGATCGGGGGCGACCTCGGGCCATATTCCCGCGGTCGAATCGATGCCCTCTCGAATGAGGCGCAGAAGAATCTGCTGGAGACGACTCGCCCCCGTCGCCTGAAGACGAGTCAGATTGTGGTCGGACAGTACCCGGATCCGTCGAAGGTCGCGCCGACGGAGACGGACTCGAGTGCCCTGGCGAAGCAGCCACCGCCAGGACCCGAGGATGGCGATTCGGCGTTCTCGGTCACGAAGAGCCAGCGCGATGAGCGCCTCGGCGAGGTCCATCAGCGCGAGGACCACCAGTATCCACGCGCTTCGCCACCAGCGCCAATTCGACGCGACAATCAAGAGCTGGTGGCGTCGCTGAATCTCGTGATTCGACACCCGCCTCGTGGCGCGCAGCGTGACGGGTCGCTCACCCGTCGAGATCGTCTCTCGGTGGGCGACGCGAGCCCGCGGAGCCACGACCACGCGCGCGCCCGCCACTTGGGCGCGCCAGCACAGATCGAGGTCGTCACCCAGAACGGGGATTGAGGGGTCGAATCCCCGCAGGGATCGAAAGAGGTCGGCGCGAATAAGTGTCACCCCACCCGGAGCGACGAACACGTCGCGCTCGAGGTCCTGCTGTCCGTGATCGATCTCGCCCGGCTCAATACGTTCTCGAACGACTCCGTAGCGATCACAGGTTTGTCCCACGTGCAGCAGCACCAGGGGATCGTGGTAACTCACGACTTTGGGGGTCACGATACCCGCGTTAGTGCGAAACGCCGTCTCCACCATGATG
>JAKBAZ010000057.1 GCA_021826255.1 Actinomycetes bacterium | reverse complement strand
CTGACCAGGAACTTCTTTGGTGCGCCGACCGGGACTCGAACCCGGAACCGGTTGATTAAGAGTCAAATGCTCTGCCAATTGAGCTATCGGCGCGAGACGAGTCTACACGGTTCAACGTGATCGGTTCGACCTGATTCTCAAACGAGAGCAGATGACAAATGGGGTGGGCGACGGGACTCGAACCCGCGGCCTCCAGGACCACAACCTGGCGCTCTAACCACCTGAGCTACGCCCACCACGGACCTCTCATGCTACACCCCGGTCTCAGAGTCCGACGATACGATGGCGGGACGCCCCTGTAGCTCAACTGGATAGAGCAGACGGCTTCTACCCGTCAGGTTGCGGGTTCGAC
The DNA here is from genome assembly GCA_021826255.1 of Actinomycetes bacterium. GTDB lineage: Bacteria > Actinomycetota > Acidimicrobiia > Acidimicrobiales > RAAP-2 > RAAP-2. The sequence goes on along the minus strand of JAKBAZ010000057.1, from coordinate 7,592 downwards.
TCCTGCCGGGGGCACTCTGTCCTCCTAGCGTTCCTCAGCGAGTGAGCCTCCACCGTCGACGACGAGGCACTGCCCGGTCACGTAGCTCGCGCCAGGCGAGGCCAGCCAGACGACGGCTTCGGCGACCTCGCTCGGCCGACCCGAACGCCCTAGGGGAGTGAGACGACCCTGACGGGCCTCGTGATCACTCTGGGTATCGGTCGCAATCCAGCCAGGAGCGACAACGTTCACCCTCACGCCCCGGTCCGCCTCGTCGAGCGCGAGGGCCCTGCCTAGACCAACGAGAGCGGCCTTGGCGGTGGCGTAGACGGGTTCTTGGCGCATGGCCATGACGGCACCCGTCACGCTGGAGACGAGGACGATCGCCCCGTGAGTACTTCGGCGTAAAGCGGGAAGGGCGGGGGCAATGACGAATGCGGCCGTATCGAGATTTCGAGATATGCCCAGTCGGAACTGCTCAGCGCTGATGGCGTCGAAGTCACCGGCGGCAACTCGTGAATCACTCACCGAGTACATTCCGGCGTTAGCAACAAGAATGTCGAGGCGTCCGTCACGTGCGACGGCGTCGTCGACGATTCGTCGAGCGACCACCGGATCCGTCAGGTCACCGATCGCTCCACGAGCGTTCTCTCCCAGTTCACTCGCTCGTTCGTAGATTCGCTCCGACGTCGCCGTCACCGTTACTCGACACCCGCGTTCGATCAGGAGCCGTGCAACGGCCATTCCAAGGCCACCCGGAGCCCCCGCGCCCGTCACGAGCGCGGTCATGCCTTCGAGAGTGTTGAAAGGAGTAGACACGATGAAACTCTAAACGCGCCCCTCTACGGAGCCAGAGAGTCTGACATCGCGAGCATCTCTACTGACGTAGCCGCGAGCCCGTCGGCTCACCACACTTCGGTCAACGGCTCGACGAGGGGCCACGCGAGTGGTGACTCGTCAGCGCGTTACGGGAGCCCCAGCGTCGCCGAGGCGTCCCACTCTCGGCGAAGAAGTCCGTACACCCACGAGTCCGACACCTCACCGTTGACGATGCAGTCTTCTCGAAGCGTGCCCTCTCTCACGAATCCCACCTTTTCGAGAACCCTCGCCGACGGCCCGTTGCGGGTGTCGACTTCGGCCTGGATGCGGTTGAGGTCGAGTTCGTTAAGGGCCCACGCCACGAGAGCGCTCACCGACTCGGTGGCGTATCCGTGGCCCCAGACGGCCTCGTCGAAGCAGTAGCCGAGGGTGGCGCTGCGAAAACTGCGGTTGATCCTCGAAATCTGGCACCATCCGAGGAAGGTGGAGTCGGTGAGTCGTTCGACGGCGAGTCGCACCCCCGTGCCCGTGTCGGACATCTCTCGGGTGGCAGAAAGGAAGCTCACGGCGCGCGAGGAATCCGTCCACACCGGTGAGTCCCAGTAACGCATCACGCGAGGGTTGGTGTGAAGTCGAAGCAGCCCGTCTCGATCTGAGTCAGCGATGGCCCGAAGGAGGAGGCGCGTCGTGTGCAGATTGGGTATTGACACGCTCACTACGGTCATCGTACTGAGTAGCCGTACGACACCGAGGTGTCCGTGACTCGAGTGCGATGTCCAGTCACGAGGGAAGCCACAAATTAGTCCACTCTCGGGGCTCAACTCACGTGGTCGGGGCGCCGGGATTCGAACCCGGGACCTCCTGCTCCCAAAGCAGGCGCGCTAACCAAGCTGCGCTACGCCCCGTTCAATCAGTCTCCCACACCGTGCGACCACCTCTTGAGCGGTTACTCTGAGCCCGTAGGGGAGGTCTCACGTGAGTGCACGAGATGAGCTGGCGGACCTGGAGCTGACGAGTCGCGACGCCGACTTCGTTCGCTTGGAGTATTCGCAGATTGATCAGTGGGTTGATGAGCTTCTCGAGGAGCTCGACGAGGCGAGTCGAGACGAGGTGGAGAACTTTCGTCGGGGGCTCGACGCAGACGGCGCGGCCGTTCTCGACCTCGCGGCGAGGAGGATGGTCGTGCGCTACTTGCGTGAGTCAGACCTCGCTCTCGCCCGGCGATCGCTCATCGTGTTCAGTTTGCTTCCGACACCAGCGTTCGTTCCTTGGGAGACCTGGTTAAAGGGGCTGCTCTATCTCGTGCGCGAGGACCAGGGTGGCGTTGAGGACGTGACCGAGGACCTGGCCGCGTGGGCCGAGGAGTCGTGGATGGATCGCTTCGCGATCGCCCTCGACGCTCTCGAACGGATTCGCTCTCTCGGTGAAGTTCATCTCGTGATCACGGAGTGTCACCACGGCCTCGGTCTGCTCGAACTCGCCCTAAGTCCCGCGGGTTCCATGGCGAGTACACAGATATCCAGCATTCAGTCCACGGGTCTCGCCGGAGGGGCCCAGAGTGACGCGCCCGACGAGGAGGAGAGTGGATTTGGCGCCGAGAGTGATCTCGTGGGCCTCTGCGTCGCCCTGGCCGAAGGTATCGATGAACGCGAGGTGTACGTCTCGAGCGAGATTCGTCACGACCAGATTCCGGCGACCCTGTTTGAACTGGACTTCGCTGAGCCCTTTTTACCGGCCGTGGGAGTGCTCAGCTTTGCGGTCGTTGACGAGTCGGGCGACGAGATCTACACGGTCTACGTGGGCGAACTCTTCGCCGATGAGGACGTGGAGGAGTGGGGTGAGTGTGCGGGAGACGACGTCGCCGTTGTGACCCGTGATCGCCGGCTCGTGGTCTTCATGCTGTCCCCCTTCACCGAGGAAACGGTTGAAGTGTTTGACGACCAGTTGGACGTCGCCGCCCAACTCCTCGAGGAGTGGTCACCGACGGACTGGGCGGGCGAGGTGTCCATCTTCGTGGACGACCCCGACTCGGATGACACCGAGTCAGAACGGGTCAATCCGGACGACGCCGACGAAGACGGCCCCCACGCTCACCACATCGATCTCGATGTCGAATCGTCACCCGAGATGGACTGGGCGCATGAGGAAGGAGACTCCCACGACTGAGGCGACCTACGAGTGGCTGGTGAGCGGACTGCAGGCCACCTGGGAGGCGCTGGGTCGCACTCTCGAGGGGCGCGCCGACGAGTCCTTTGACGCGCGGACCCCCTGTCCGGGTTGGAGCGTGCGCGACATCCTTAGTCACCTCATCGGAATCGAGAGGGTGATCCAGGGTGAGCCGTGGCCCACACCCATCGAGCCTCGCCCCGACTACGTCCATAACGACCTCGGGGCCCTTAATGAGGCCATGGTTCAGCAGCGTCGGCACCTGAGTGGTCGAGTGGTCCTCGATGAGTTCACCACGGTGACGGCGCGATCACTCGAGCGACTACGGGGACTCGACCTCGAGGAGTGGGAGCGAGAGGGCTGGAGCCCCGAAGGGCCACGGCCGCACTACCGATTCCAAGAATCTCGACTCCTCGATAGTTGGATTCACCTCCAAGACGTCCGTGACGCCCTGTTAGAACCGGGTGACGACCACGGAGCGGGGGAGGACGTGGTGGTCAATCGACTCGAGGCGGCGCTGCCCTTCGTGTGGGGAAAGCGAGTAGGGCCCCCCGAGGGAAGCACGCTGCGTCTGCATCTCACCGGTCGCCTGGCTCGTTCGGTTACCCTCACCGTCCTCGAGGGTCGAGCCGTGCCTCGAGAGCACGCGGCGGGTTCTGCCGACCTCGAGATCACGACGCCAGTAGCACTGTTTTGGCGACGCGGCGCGGGCCGGATTGGTGCGGACTCCTTCCTCGCCGCGTCGGCGACCGACGTTCGGGGTTCGAAGGACCTGGCCCAACGCTTCGCCGAGGGGCTCTCTGTCTTACCGTGACGATCGGCCCAGGCGGTAGGCTGGACGTTCTTATGCGCGCCACGTCTGTCCCCCTGGAGAACAACCGAGTCAAGTTGAGTGTCGAGGTCGACGAGACCGAGATGGCCGCGGCCATGGATAAGGCCGCCGCCTCTCTCGCCCAGCGCGTCTCCATCAAGGGTTTTCGCAAGGGGAAAGTACCCAAGAACGTCCTCATCGCCAACATTGGGGGCCCGAGTGCGTTGCGCGGTGAAGCCATTCGCGAGTCTCTCGACGACTTCTACGCTCGCGCGGTGAACGACACGGGAATCGATCCCATCGCTCAACCCGAGGTCACCATCACCGGTGGGGAGACCGAAGGTGCGCTCAGCTTCGACGCCGAAGTCGCGGTGCGTCCGGAACTTGAACTCACCGGATACCGGGACCTCCGAGTAACGATTCCCTCGCCGGTCGTGAACGACGACGAAGTGGAAGCCCAAATCAATCGATTCCGCGACACCGACGCGACCTTGAACGACGTAGACCGCCCGATCATTCTGGGTGATCTCGTCAGTATGGATATCACTGCGACCCAGAGTGACAGTGACGCCGATCCCTTTGAGATGAACGACTTCATGTACACGGTGGGCTCGGGCTCTATCACTCCCGAAGTCGACACCCTGATTCTCGGGTTGCGAGCGGGAGAAGACCTCGTGGTTCACACCGACGGAGCGAACGGCGCCGTCGTGACGTACTCGATGCGCCTTAAGCAGGTGAAGGAGAAGATTCTCCCCGAGTTGACCGACGAGTGGGTCGAGGAGAACACCGACTGGCCCACGGTTGCCGAGATGCGCGAGTCCGTCCTGGAGCAGATGTCCTCCCTGCGTCGCCGTGAGGTGGCGTCCTCTCGCAACGAGGCCGCGCTCGTCGCTCTGGCCGAACTGGTCGATCCCGACCTGGTACCCGCCGCCCTCGTCGAGGCTGAGTCCAACGACCGTTTGCACCAGCTCGGGCACCGCCTGAGCGAACAGCGCATTGGATTCGACCAGTACCTCGCAGCGACGGGACAGACTCCCGAGTCACTCCTGGCGCAGATTCGTTACGACGCCACGGTGGCGGTCAGAATCGATCTCGCTTTACGGGCCATCGCGCGACTCGAAGACCTATCGGCGAGTGAGGATGACATCGAGCGCGAGTTGGTCGCGACCGCGGCGTCGATGTCGACGTCGGCCGAGGAGCTCCGCCGCAGTTTGGCCGACTCGTCGCGCAGCTCGGCCTTCGCGAAGGAAGTGGCCAAAGTGAAAGCCCAGCGGTGGTTGCTGGACCAGGTCACCTACGTTGATCCCTTGGGATTAGTGATTGATCGGGCCCACCTCGACTCGCTGGGCGACGAATCGGACGCCGACGAACAATAAGGTGTCACCCGTGAACGATAACTACCGCGCCCAGAACTACCTCGTGCCCACGGTGGTCGAGTCCTCCAACCGGGGTGAACGGGCCTACGACCTCTACAGTCGTCTCTTGCGCGAGCGCATCATCTTCCTCGGCACTCCCATCGACGACACCATCGCCAATCTCATCTGCGCCCAAATGTTGTTCCTCGAGTCGGAAGACCCCGACAAGGACATCAGTCTGTACATCAACTCGCCGGGTGGGGACATCACGGGACTGTTGGCGATCTACGACACGATGAAGTACATCAAGCCCGACGTGTCGACCTTCTGCTTCGGTCAAGCCGCCTCGGCCGCCGCTGTGCTGCTCGCCGCGGGCGCCAAGGGCAAGCGATTCGCCCTGCCACACGCTCGCGTCCTGATGCACCAGCCCTGGGGTGGGGTCGGAGGACAGGCGTCGGACATCGAGATTCAAGCCCGTGAGATTCTGCGAATGAAGGACATGCTGAACTCCATGCTCGCCCACGACACCGGGCAAAGCGAGGAGCGCATCGCCAAGGACACCGACCGCGACTACATCATCGGGGCTGACGAGGCGGTGGCTTACGGCCTGATCGACGAGGTGATTACCTCTCGCGCGTAACAGCGTGAGCCGGGGGAGTCCACCGATTCACACGGTCACCCTCCTAGGATGGTCGGGTCGGAGGTGGGAGTCCATGGCGAAGTTTGGTGAGGGCGGAGACCTCCTCAAGTGCAGTTTCTGCGCTAAGGGTCAAAAGCAGGTCAAGAAGCTCATCGCGGGGCCCAACGTCTATATCTGCGACGAGTGCATCGACCTGTGCAACGACATCATCGCCGACGAGTTGGGCGATCGACCCGACTTTGTTCTCGACGCGCTGCCTACCCCGCGAGAGATCACGTCGTTCCTTGATGAGTTCGTCGTCGGTCAGGACGAAGCGAAGAAGATCATGGCGGTCGCCGTCTACAACCACTACAAGCGGATTCAGGCCGGTCCGCTCCACGACAGCGACGTGGAGGTCGCTAAGTCGAACGTCCTGCTCCTCGGCCCGACCGGCTGTGGCAAGACCTTCCTCGCCCAAACCCTCGCGCGCATGCTGAACGTGCCGTTCGCGATTGCTGATGCCACTGCTCTCACCGAAGCCGGTTACGTGGGCGAGGATGTAGAGAACATCCTGCTCAAGCTGCTGAGCGCCGCCGACTTTGACGTCAAGCGGGCCGAGCGTGGGATCATCTACATCGACGAAATTGACAAGATTGCTCGCAAGGCGGAGAACCCCTCGATTACCCGTGACGTCTCGGGCGAGGGAGTGCAACAAGCCCTCCTCAAGATTCTGGAGGGAACCGTCGCCTCGGTCCCGCCCCAGGGGGGGCGTAAGCACCCCCACCAGGAGTTCATCAACATTGACACCTCGAACATCCTGTTCATTTGCGGGGGGGCGTTCGCGGGACTCGAGGAAATCATCGAACGTCGACTGGGTAAGAAGTCGATGGGTTTCAACCAGCCCGTCGAGAAGCGTCGACAGGGTGACGCCGCGCTCTTCGCCCACGTGTTGCCCGAAGATCTCGTGAAGTTTGGACTCATTCCCGAGTTCATCGGACGACTTCCGGTCGTCGGCGCGGTCCACCAGTTGGACCGAGGGATGCTGATAAGCGTTCTCACCGAGCCGAAGAACGCGTTGGTCAAGCAGTTCCAGCAGATGTTCGCCCTCGACGGAGTGAGTCTGGAGTTCGAGGAGAGCGCGCTGCACGCGGTGGCGGATCTCGCGCTCGAGCGTGGAACGGGGGCCCGGGGTTTGCGATCGATTCTCGAAAGCGTTCTCCTCGAACCGATGTACGACCTACCCAGTCGGGGCGACGTGGATCGGTGCGTCATCTCCACCGAGGTCGTTCGCGAGGGGGCCAGCCCCCAGTACGAACTTCGAAAGGCGCGCACCCGGCGCGCGTCGTAAATGAGTCGTCCCGCGGACTACCGCGCGGCTCTGGAGTGGTTGGAGACCCACACCGACTACGAGAGAGTCAACCACGTTCGTCGCGAGGAGCCGACGCTCGAGCCCGTTCGTCAGCTCCTCAGCGTGTTCGCCGATCCCCACCGGGACTACCCGGTGATTCACATCACCGGAACGAACGGGAAGGGGACGACCTCAACGTTGGTCAGCGCCCTGGCCCGAGAGGCCGGGCTACGAGTGGGCACCTTTACGAGCCCCGACCTTCACGCGGTGAACGAGCGCATCGCTGTGAACTCCGAACCCATCGGCGACGGGCCTTTCACCGACCTCCTGGCGCGACTCCACGACGCCGAGCAGGTCAGCGGTATCGTCTTGACTCGCTTCGAACTGCTAACCGTGGCCGCCCTCTTACACTTCTCGGACGAGGGGGTCGACCTCGCGGTCGTGGAAGTGGGCGTGGGTGGCACCTGGGACTCTACGAACGTCGTCGACGGTACG
>JAKBAZ010000056.1 GCA_021826255.1 Actinomycetes bacterium | reverse complement strand
GGGGGTCCGTAAATGTCGAGGTCCCGCTCGGCGACTCCGTTGGACCAGGCCTCACCGAGGGACTCGGTGACCGCCTGCGCGGCTAACGCGTCACCGTACCGCGAGGCCATGAGGGCTTCGGCCTGGGGATTGCGGTACAAAACGTCACCCCCCTCGTTGACGAGTACGACCCCGAGAGAGAGTGCGTCGAGTGTGCGACGGAGACGGAGGGCCCCCGCGTCGGCCTCGCTGACCACGGAGGTGGCCAGTCCGGCCGCCTCTTCGAGGTGGGTGAGGGCCGCTTCTACCTTGCCCCGATCGTCGCGGGGCTCCACTCCGAGTCGGGTGGCGAGGGCGAAGAGGCGCTGAGCGATGGCCCGTTGTCCTCGGACTCGGTAGAGGAGGGCCCCGATAAGGGCTCCGACCACGACCAGTCCCGCGCCAGCGGCGTAGACGAGGGGTGGCGACCAGTGAGCGAGGGGCAAAGCGGAGGCGATCACTCGGCCATTCTCGCAGGTCCACCGGGGTTAGCCGTGGCAACGACCGTTGCGAGAGTCCCCACACGTTCTAAGGAGCCCTCATGGTATTTGCCGACGTCACCGTCACCCCCTCCACTACGGCGTTGCCCGGTGGCGCCGTTCTGCAACAACTCGCGAACGGCGTGAGTGCGTGGGCTCTCCTCGGAGCCCTGATCGCGCTACTCGTCGGCGCCGTCCTCTGGGCCGTCGGTAGCCACTCCCAGAACTTTCACCAGTCGGCGGCGGGTCGCCGGGCGGTGGTCACCTCCCTCATCGCCGCCGTGGTGATCGGGGCGGCCCCGGCCCTCGTTAACTTCTTCTTCCACACGGGCCTCACGGTGCACGGATGAGCCTGCTCACCTGTCTCGGATCTCCCGTCCTCTGTGCCGGGGGAGCGCTCAGTTCACTCAGTGTGAACGGCTTCTTCGACGGGTTAGCCGGCTGGGTTGGCGGGTCGCTCTCGTGGCTCTACGACACGCTCGGCACCCTCGTTGACTCGCCCAGTGACGCCGGTCGTATCGTCGGTTCCGCGAGCGCCGAGTACCACGCACTGTTGCTGGCGGCACCCCTCGTTACCCTCGTGGCGCTACTCGCCGCGGTGATTGGGGGGACTCTTCACGGGGACGCCGGACGAGTGGTGCGCTCGGCCCTGCTCTCACTACCCCTCGTTGCACTCGGTACTCTCTTTGCGCCGGACATCGCGACAGTGATCTTGCAGCTGGCGAACGCGCTGAGTTCGGTGGCCGCCCTACCGATTGGTCCGAGTTTGCGTCACCTCGTCGGGGTGACGGCGTTCGCGGGTCTACCGGGATTCGGCGTGCTCGTGGTGGCGACCCTCACCGCCCTCGGGGGTTTCCTTCTGTGGTGTGATCTCGTGGTTCGCGCGGTGGTCCTCGCGTTACTCCTGGCCCTCAGTCCGCTCATCATCCCGCTGGCCGTCGTGGGATCCTTACGACGCCTCGCCGCCCGACTGGTCGAGACGTTCGTGGCGCTGGCGATGGCCAAAGTGGCGATCGTCGTCACCTTGTCTCTCGGAGTTCACGAACTCGCGTCGGGCGGCATCATCTCGGTGGTGACTGGCGCGGTCAGCGTGCTCCTGGCGGCCCTCGCACCCTTCCTGGTTCTGCGAGTGATTCCCCTCCTCGAACACTCCGCCCTCCACTCTCTTGAGGGTCTACGCCGACGAGCCGCTCACGCCGTCGCCGACGCCCCCTCTTCACCGGCGGGTCGGGCGGTGGGGGCCCTTTTACCCACACCGCCCCCACCCGGACCGCCGGAGCGCGCCGAGGACTTCGGCATCCCCATGTGGGACGACGGGGAGTTCGAGATGCCCGAGCCCCCGACCGCGGAGCCCGGTGATCCTCCGGTCCACCCACCGACCTTTCGCACGGGACGGTTTCACGTGGGCCGTGACGACGTCGGTCCGAAACTCTTCTGGCACTGGGATGACTGACGCGCGAGTGAACCGTCGCGACGAGGAGACGTGGTGGGGAGTCTCACCTCGCACTGTCGCCGTGTCTCTCGGCGCACTCTGCGTCGGAGTGGTCCTCGCGAGTCGTCACCATCCGCTCGTCGGACTCGTGGTCGGCGGACTCGGGGTCGGTCTCGCGATCCCGGTGGGCGAGGGGGACGTCGTGACCTGGTCGTCTCACCGACTGGGATATCTCGCTCGGCGGCGTTGGGTCCTGTTCTCACCGCCGCCATCGGTCGCGGGTGGTCGTCTCGTCCCCGTCGTCGGTTACCCGACCTTGAGTGATGCGGACCCCCTCGACCTCTCGAGTTCTCTCGAACGCGTGGCCCGACGCGGGGGTGGCGCTCTCGGGGTTCACGTGCGCCAGTGCGACGGGGTTCGAGAACTGCTCGTCGCTGCTGACCAGGAGGTCGAGCCCACCGCACTGTGGTCGCCCTCGTTCACGGGACGATGGCGCGAGTACCCGACCCACCTGCGTTCCACCCGTCACGTCGTTCAGATTGGTCGGGTGGCCAAGGGAGTGGAGGGCTACTGGCCCCTCCACTCACTCCTCGCGCGCGACGGATCCGTTCGCCTCGTGGTGGTGGCCCGGGTAGTGGGGGAGGGGGAGGGTCGACGCCGGTCCTCTCGTCGGGCTCATCGAGCCGACGCCGACGGCGCCACTCTCAGTGCTCGAGGATTTCGACTGAGTGCCGGACGACGAACTCTACGAGAGCGTGTGGCGATTCGTGAGGTGGAGATCGCCCGGGGTCGAGCCTGGGTCGAGTGGGGCGCCTACGTGGTTCTGGAGTCGGTGAACCTCGCCGGGCTGAACGCCACTCGACAACGACTCGAACAGCGCGCTCGCGCGCTGGGTCTCACCCTCTCATTTCCCCGGGCTCGCCAGGGGGAGTTTCTCCTCGGGCTCGCCCGTCTGGAGGCTTCCCGGTGAGGGGGCTCGCGACCCACGTGGGAACGAGTGGGGATGGGGCTCTCTTCGGACTCGTCGACTTCGACGCCGGGACCGGGCTAGGGGGTGTGCCCCTCGGCGAGACGGCCTCGGGGAACCCCTTCGCCTACGACCCCTTCGACGCCTATCGCGCGGGACTGGTCACCAACCCCAACCTGATCGTGACCGGGGCGATCGGGTCGGGCAAGTCGAGTGTGGTCAAGATGATGGTCGCGCGAGCACGAGCGCGCAATCGGCGCGTTGTCGTCGTTGACCCAAAGGGCGAGTATCAAGCTCTCGTCGAGACGTTGGGCGGAAGCTACTGGCGCCTCGGGGAAAACGGGTGGTGCACGCCGTTCCTCGGGGGCGACGCGATCGACGTGGACGCCGCCCTGTCGGCGTGGAGTCTCGCGAGTGGGCGCGCCCTCCTCGCGAAGGAGAGGGTGATGGCGACCCACCTCGTGCGAACCACCCGAAGCTCTCGGCCGCTGCCCGAATGGCGCGAGAGGGGTGGTCGAGAGATGCCAGAGGACCTCCGCGCCGGCCTCGATCGTCTCATCGACGGTGATCTCGCGGGAATTTTCGACGGACCCGGGGATCCGGTGGAGCTGGACTCGGGACTGACCGTCGTCGACGTGTCGTCCTACTGGGGTCGTGAGTCCCTCGCGTTGGCGGCCCTGGCGGCGGTCTCGACGGCGCGCGGTTCCTCCGAGTCGACGGCGTCTCACGTGATTATCGACGAGGCGTGGGCCGTTCTCAACGACGAGAGCACTCTCACGTGGCTTCGCGGCTCTTGGAAGCTCGCTCGGGCCCGGGCGACGAGCCACGTTCTCGTCCTTCACCGATTCGGCGACGTCGCGGCGGTCTCGGGAGTCGGTTCGGCCGAGCGAGCCCGCGCCGAAAGCCTCGTACGAGACTGCGACACCGCCGTGATCATGCGTCAAGGTGAGGGCGATGAGGGGGGAGGAGTCGACCTCGTCGGAGCGAACGAGACGCGACGACGACTGGTTCGAGGACTACGTCGGGGTGAGGCCCTCTGGCGAACCGGATCGGCGTGGTCTCTCGTGCGTCTTCGTCCCACCGACCTCGACCGTCGACTCATCGACACCGACGAGCGAATGCGACGAGCGTGAGGTCCTGGGTACTCGGACGCCACTACTGGCGGGGGTGGCCCTGGACCATCGCGGTCAGAATCGGCGTGGGCGACTCGGTCCTCGTCGCGGGGGCCAGTCAGAGTGGCAAGACGTCGCGAATCGTCATCCCCCTTCTCCTCGAATGGTCCGGTCCGGTGGTCGTGACCTCGGTCAAGCACGACGTGGTGGCCGCAACCCGTCGATGGCGAGCCTCGCGCGGAGAGGTTCAGTTACTCGAGCCCGGCGCGGACGACGGGTTGACGTGGAATCCTCTCGAGGAGGTGAGATCCCACCGTGACGCTCTGCGAGTGGCGGCGACTCTGACGACGCCCTCGTCGCGGGCTGACGGAGAGTTCTGGAACGCTCTCGCCGTGAGGATGGTCGGGGCACTTTTCTGGTTAGCCGTGCAGCGAGGACGCAGCGTTGTCGAGGTGACTCGAGCCTTGGAGGACCGGACGTGGCCCGAGTGGGTTGACGGCCTGGGAGACCCCGACGCCGAGCGCACTCTCGAGGCGTACACCCGCTACGAACCTCGCACTCTCGAGAGTGTGCTCACGACGGCGGAGACCTTGGTCATGGCCTGGCGCTTCGATCAACCCCGCGCTCGCGCCCTTTCGGTCTTGGACGGAGACAACACTCTCTACCTGTGCGCTGCGCGCGGGGAGCACGCGCACTACGCCGGACTTTTTCGCGGGGCGTTGAGATCGATTGTCGACGAGCAGCACCGGCGCGCTGAGCACGGCACCGCGCGTCCACTCCTGGTTCTCCTGGACGAGGCGGCGTCGGTCGCGGCGCTTGAGGAGTTGGACGTCTGGGCGGCCACCGTCGCCGCGTCTCGTACGACTCTCGTCACCGTGGTTCAAGATTTCGCTCAACTCCGAGTTCGCTTCGGGGAGCGGGCGTCGACCATCGTCAACAATCACGCCGTGCGCGTGGTGTTGTCCGGGCTCGCCGACCCCAGCGCCGAGCGCTACGTTCCCGAACTCTCTCCCCCGAGCCCCCCGTCGGGCTCGACGCGCGCGGCACGAGTCTGGCGCGAGCAACCCCGATACCGGGCGAGGATGGTGAGAGCCCACCAACCACCCCGAGACGTTCGACTGGTGCCGTGGTGGCGTCGGCGCCGACTTCGGCACCGGGGGGAGTCGCTCACTACGCTGTCCTCATGAAGGGGGACGACTACATCCTCGCCGTGGACTGGGGTGCGACCACCGTCAAGTCCGCCCTGGTGGACGGGGACGGGCGCGTTCTCAGTCCCCTGAAGCGCCGACGAACCCCGCGGCCCTGTTCGCCCGAAACGTTTCACGACGTGGTGCGTCGACGAGTCGAGGCCACCGGGGCGCGTCGGGTGGGTGTGGGCTTTCCCGGAGAGATGCGTGACGGACGGGTTGTCGGGACTGGCAATCTAGCTCGCGAGGGAGGGCCGGGCACACCACTCATTACTGACCTCGTGGAGCGTTGGCGGGGACGAGACCTCTCCGAGGAACTCACCGAATCGACCGGAGCGGAGGTCCGCGTCGTGAACGACGCCGCCCTCGCCGCCCTCGGGTGCGGTGGTGGCTACGGGGTCGAGCTCATCGTGACGCTCGGCACCGGGTGCGGACTCGCTCTGATGGAAAACGGGGAACTCCGACCCGCTCCCGACGTGGGTACGCATCCCACTCCGGACGGACGAAGTTTTGACGAGGCGCTGGGCGAGCGTTCGAGGGCCGCCGACGAGGTTCGCTGGCGCGACGACGTTCGTCGCGCACTCGAGCGGTGGCGGACCACCTACGAGGTCGAACGGTTCTACCTCGCGGGGGGCAACGCGCCGCGCCTGCAACTACGTGACGACTCGTGGCCCTCGGGCATCGTCATCGTCGGTAATCAGGCGGCCCTGCGCGGCGCGGCGCGACTCTTTGGCGCCCGAACGCCCTTGGCCTAAGTGGGCTAAGATAGTGCACCGGCATTGACGCGTCTGTAGCTCAGCGGATTAGAGCATCGGTCTACGGAACCGAGGGTCGGGGGTTCGAATCCCTCCAGACGCACTCCACACCACCCGATAGTCCCGGGGTCGACGACACCGTTGAGCTCTCGCCTAGATTGAGCACGATGAAGATGACGAGCCCGCGGGGGTGCCGATGAGCACCAAACTTCGCCGGGCCTCCATCGTCAACACCCTGATGAACTCCGGGAAGGTGACGATCGCCGAACTGGCTCAGTCCCTCGGGGCGTCGGAGATGACGATCCGGCGAGACCTCGAAGCACTCGAGGGCGAAGGGGTCGCTCGACGGGTCCGTGGGGGGGGCGATATCCACCCAGAGTCGCTCCTACCAACCGCCCATCATGCAGCGCTCCACCCACGAAACGGACGCCAAGACGCGCATCGGCCAGGCGGCGGCGGAGCTTCTCGCACCCGGAGAGACCACCATCCTCGACGGCGGGACCACCACGCTGCAGATGGTTCGATCACTCAATCCGAATCTGTCGGTGACGGTCATCACGTCGTCGCTCTTAATCGCGACGGAGTTGGACGCTAAACCGGCCGCGAAGACCGTGGTGTCGTTGTGCCGCGAGACGGGTCAGCGTGAACCGTCGACCCCCGTCGAGGTGGCTCGGGTGATCTTTGACTCACTCGCCGTTGCCTACGCAAGCGCGATTCAACGACTCGAGGAGTTAACGGGCCGCGCCATCACGGTGGTGCACCTGGTGGGCGGGGGTTCTCGTAGCGACTTTCTCGCCCAGTTGACCGCCGACGCGTGCCAGCGTGACGTGGTGGCTGGACCGGCCGAAGCGGCCGTCATGGGTAACGCGCTGGTGCAAGCGGCCACGCTTGGCGATCTCCCGCGCGACCGGTGGGCGTGGCGTCGACTGATCGCCCGAGACGAGGAGATTCGTCGATTCACTCCTCGTTCGATTCGGGGAGCGACGGAGTGCTAGGAGTAGTGGGACCCCAGATATGAGGAGAGCCCGTGGAACACACCCCTGACAACACCCCCGACTTCGCCGACCTGGAGGGTTCGGGAGTGGCCCACCGAGTCATTGGCACGACGATGCCCGTTCTCGAGATTCGTCTGCAACCCGGACAGCGAGTGGTCTCACAAGGTGGAGAGATGTCCTGGATGACCCCCAGTGTCACCATGTCGACATCCACCTCCGGGGTCGGCACTTCGGGTCTTGGAGGGATTTTGCGTCGCGCCCTCTCGGGTTCGACGATCTTTCTTTCCGCCTTCGAGGTGAAGTCCGGTACCGGAACGGTGGCCTTCGCCACCAAGATGCCCGGCCACATCAAGGCCATTCACGTGGGTGGAGGTCGAGAGTTCGTCGTGTCGCGCCACGGTTTTCTCGCCGGGACCGAAGGAGTCACCCTGGCCGTTGCCCTTCAGCAGCGACTCGGCGTCGGGGTCTTTTCGGGGAACGGCTTTCTGCTTCAGCGAATTGCCGGAGAGGGAACGGCCTGGGTGGAACTCTCGGGAGAGCTGGTTCAGTACGACCTCGAGGCGGGCGAGTCGATGCTCGTGCACCCCGGACACATCGGGCTCTTCGACGGCACCGTCTCGATGGCGATCGAACAGGTGCACGGGGTCACCAATATTCTCTTCGGCGCCGACACCCTCTTCCTCGTCCGCTTGACCGGACCGGGTTCGGTGTATCTGCAGACGTTGACGGTGCCGGGCCTCGCCCACGCGTTGTCGCCCTACATCGAGCCTCAGACGAAGTAGCCGCGAAAGTCGAGCCGACGTAAACCGCGTACGCAGCCCCCGCCACAGTCCCCCCCGGGGGCGTGGGGCTGCGTCGCGGTGAACCGGCATGGCCGGTGGCTCCCGCTGGGCGCCGTCGCCCATCGTGTCACGTCCGAGCGCGTTGCGCAACTTCCGGGGAACTCGGGAGCCGTTACCGGGCCGTTACCGAGGCATTGTCCACTGATTGGTAGAATTTTCAGGCTTAGCCCGCACTCGCGGGAGACGGACGCCCCCGGCGACGACGAGGA
>JAKBAZ010000055.1 GCA_021826255.1 Actinomycetes bacterium | reverse complement strand
TGGGTCACGTCGAACTCCGACGGACGGCCGGGACATCTACGACGTGTCGGTGGTTCCCGTGGGTGGAGGTCTGCTCTCCATTGTGGTCATTATCATCTACTTCGCGGGACACGACCGCTCGGGTGTCGTACTCTCTCTCGCTCTCGGTGCGCTCGCCCTGGTGATTGGCCGCATGTGGTTGTCACTCGACGAAGAACGACAGATGGTTCGAGCCGCCGCGCGGGACGCCCGAACAGACCCGCTCACCGGCCTTCTCAACCGCCGAGGCTTCTTCGAGTACTCGGAGGGTCACGGGAGTGCAGTGGGCGTGGTGCTCATCGACCTCGATGGCTTTAAAGACGTGAACGACACCCTGGGTCACTCGGCGGGAGACGAACTCTTGCGAGTGATGGCGCGTCGCCTCGAGTCGTGCGCCCCACCTGGAGCACTAGCTCGCCTGGGTGGTGACGAATTCGCTCTTGTGGCTCCGACCAACGACCGAACCGTCTTAGAAGAGTGGGCTCAGACATTGCGGAACGTCGTGAACAACCCCTTCGCGCTGGAGCAGGCGACCGTACGGGTCGGCGCGAGTGTGGGGGTCAGCCAAGGTGACGTCACGGCAGATGGGATGGTGGAGATCTTGCGTCGATCTGATGTCGCCATGTACCACGCCAAGCGATTCCATCGTGGAGTGAGCGTCTACCAGGCCGACACCGACCCCAACTCACTCGTAAGTTTGGAACTGGCGGCGACCTTTGAGAGAGCCCTGCGAGAGGGTGAGATCGTCGCGTACTACCAACCCACCTACGGCGTCTCGCGAGGCGAGGTGGTGGGAGTCGAGGCGCTCGCCCGATGGCAACACCCGAGTCTTGGGGTGCTCGGGCCGGATCGATTTATTGGGCTAGCGGAGTCGGTAGCTCAGATTGGTCCTCTCACTCGCCACATACTGCGCCGCGCCCTGGAAGACGTCGTGGCACTTGAGCGTCCGCACCTCGCGGTGAGTGTCAATATCTCCGGATTCGATCTTCTCGACGAGGGCTTCGTCGACGTTGTTCTCTCGGCCCTGAGAGATCATCACTTTGAGCCCTCCCTGCTGACTCTGGAAATCACCGAGACGGCTCTCGTGCGCAACATAGATCGCGGATCTCGGGTGATTTCTCGACTTCGCGAAGAGGGGGTGCGCTGGGCCATTGATGACTACGGAGTGGGCTATTCGTCACTGTCCCAGCTCCTCCAACTCCACATCGACGAATTGAAGATTGACCAGAGCTTCGTGAGCAACTTGGTGAGCGACGAGCGAGCGCAGACCATCGTCCAGTCCGCCATTCATCTCGCCCATCAGCTGGGTTTGAGCGTGGTTGCTGAAGGAGTCGAGACGCAACCAGTGATGGATCTACTGGCCGACTGGGGTGTGGACGTCATCCAGGGCTACCTCATTGCCCGTCCTGTGACCCCTCTCGCTCTCTCGGAGTTTCTCAGCGCGTCGACTCCCGCGGCAGTCGATGTCACCCGTCCGCGGTGACGCCCCCGTCGAGTTCGGCGAGTTGTTCACGCAACCGGGCGACCGCTTCGTCACCTTGACCAGAGTGCAGTGCGAGAGCCAAGTGAATTCGCGCGTCGAGCCAGATCTCCACAGTGGAGCCGACGAAGAGTGTGGTGGGGTGTTGACGATTGGATACCGAGAGGACGAACTCACCTTCGTGGTGCTCCACGCTCATCAGCTTGTCGAGGAGGTGTTCGACCGTGTGAGAGGTGCCTTGGTAGGTGATGCGTTGTGTGGTCACCGTGAGAGTTCCGCTGTCGATGGCACTGGGGTGAGATTCACCCTGAACGAAGTGACCGTGGGTCTGTCCCACTCGGAACCGCACCGAACGACCGCCGAAGGACCCTACGGGTACCGATACTCCTCTCGAGGAACCACTCCAGTGACCAGGGGACTTGGTTAACCCCACCAGCGAGACGGAACGCAGTTCACCCACTCGGTGTTCGTTGGGATGAAGAAGGAGAGACCCACTGCTGGCGGGGGCGTCGCGTCCGGTCGCCACCTCGATGAGGTCGTTAATGAACCGTCGACGGGCGGCTCGATCGTCGTCTGGAGTGGGCGAAACGCGGCGAGTGAACATGGCACCTCCCTTGTCCCTCACACTACGAGGAGGAGGTGACGTCACCGACGGGACACGGCCGGATTTCGAACGGGTCGACCCCTAGAGGCGAAGTCTCGGCTGCGAGGGAGTCCTACACTGACGCGGAGGAGTTGGGATGTCGTCACCACAATCACCACGCGGTAGTGCCCGACAACGGGTTCTGGAGGCATCCCTCGAACTCTTCTCCCAACATGGAGTAGCGGGAACGTCGCTCCAGATGATTGCTGATCGCATCGGCGTGACTAAAGCGGCCATTTACTTTCAGTTCCGTACCAAGGAAGAAATCTTGGCGGCCCTGCTGGAATCACCCCTGACGGACTTGCTCCAGGTTCTCGAGGACGCCGAGGAAGAAACGAACTCGGTCCGTCGGGCGGAGATTGTTCTCAGTGGCCTCATCGATACGGTGTTGGCCCACCGCCGAGGCACGTCGGTCCTCATGCGGGACCCGGGGGCGGTTCTCGCTCTTAAGCAGAGTCAGACGTTTGTTCGTCTACGAGGTCGACTAGAGGAACTTCTTCTCGGTCCCCGTGCCACGATCGAAGAGCGCGTCCGCTTCGTCGTGGTGATGGGTGGACTCACCCAAGTCGGCGTCTCACCTCTGCTCGCCGAATTAGATGACTCCGTCCTTCGACCTCTGCTTCAGGACGTGTGTTGTCAGATATTGGAGAGCCACCCGCGAGGTTGAGGTTCTTCGAGTCCCTATCGTCGGGGCTCAAATCGGAAGTATCGAGCCGCGACGAGGAGGGCGCCTAGCCCCCAGAGGGCAACCACCAGAACGTCGCTCCAGTGAAAACTCGTGCCCACGAAGGCGCTCTGCATACCGAGGGCGAAGTGCCGGACGGGAAAGATTCGCGCCACCCACATGATCCAGGCGGGGGCGTGGTTCCCGAGGGGAATGAAGATTCCAGACAGAAAAAGCAGGGGAAGTATCAGGGCGTTAATCACGGCGGGGCCCGCGTTGGCGTTGGGCACCGCGATGGTGGCGGCGACGCCCAGGGCCGAAAAACTTGCTCCACCAACGAGGAGCACGATGACGAACCGAAGGAGTGTCACGCCACCCGGAATGCTGGCGTGGTAAAAAGCGGCGCCAAACGCAGCGGTGATGGCCACCAAGAGGATGGAGATGAAAAGAGCGTGGACGACTCGAGAAGTGAAGTAGGCGGCGCGAGTGAGCGGAGTGGCGTCGAGACGCTTCAGGATGTCGGTGTCGCGCTGAAAAGAGATGGAGAGTGCGAGGTTGGTGAAGCACGCTGAAATGAGAGAGAAGGCCCCCATGGAAGCGACGTAGTAGGTGGAGACGTTTATGGAGCGGGTTCCGAGGTCTACGGTGCCGTGGCCTAGTAGCGACGTAAAGATGACGAGGAACATGAGGGGAAAGGCGAAGGTGAAGAACGCGGCGGGAGGATTGCGCCAGAACGCCTTGTTCACGTAGCGCAGTTGACCAAAAGCGAGTGTGAGAGTCATGTCGTCGCGCCTTCGGCGTCCGCGACCAGCCGCAAGTAGACGTCTTCCAGGGTTGGCCTCAGTACTTGTAGTCCTTCCAACTCGACGTCGTGCTCGAGCGCCCATCGAGTGAGCTCGTACAGGGTGCGCGTGACGTCAGTCGCGCGTACGTGGACGTAACCGGAGTCGTCGGACGCGGGTTCAAAGGACGACGGCACCGCGGTGATGTCGTGACGAAAGCGAATATCGGCCATCGACACGTCTCTCGCTCCCAAGGTGTCGGGGGTACCGAGGGCGACGACTCGACCCGCGGCGACCACCGCCACTCGGTCGGCGAGGTGTTGAGCTTCGTCCATGTAGTGAGTCGTCAAAATCACCGTCTTGCCTAGCTGAGCGAGGGAACGAACAACGGACCAGGCTTCGTGACGCGCAGATGGGTCGAATCCGGTGGTGGGCTCATCGAGGAAGAGCAGCTCGGGATCGCCGACGAGAGCGATCGCGACGTCCAGTCGTCGTTGCTGGCCACCAGAGAGTCGCTGCACTCGGCTGGAACGCTTTTCCTCGAGACCAACGAGGCGAAGGAGCTCGTCGACCGAACGGGGGGTTCGGTAGTACCCGGCGTACATCTGGAGAGTTTCTTCGACGGTGAGAAAGGGATCGGAACTGGCTGACTGGGGAACTATTCCGATACGCGCCTTCAGGTCGCGTCGGTGGGTACCAGGATCGACTCCGAGGACGGAGACCTCCCCGCGGTCACGCGTCCGGTACCCCTCGAGAATTTCTATCGTGGTGGTCTTACCCGCCCCGTTGGGTCCGAGGATGGCAAAAATCTCGCCCCGACTAACCTCAAGGTCGAGTCCGCGCACCGCTCGAACTGCCCCGTAGGATTTTTCGAGCCCGGAGACCCGAATGGCGAGGTCGATATCCTCGACCGAAGTGGCGGGGAGGTGCACGGGGTCACCTTAAACCATCTACTGTGGAATGTCAATGAACGGCTCGCCCTCGCCTCTCAATCCGACCTCCGGTTCGCTGCTCGGGTTCCTCATGGGCGGTGGGGCGATGACGGGGTGGGAACTCTACCGAGCGGTGGAGGAGACGACCGGTCACTTCTGGAACGTCACTCGCAGTCAGGTGTATCGGGAGTTGCGCGACCTCGAGCGACGTCGGCTGATTGTGGCGGGGGAGCCGGGGCCACGGGGTCGAGTGCCCTATGAGTTAACCAGTGCGGGGCGCGACGCGTTCGGGCGGTGGTTAGAGAGTGGACCCGGTCCTGACCTCATTCGTCACCATCTGCTGCTCACCGTCTTTTTCGCTGACCATCTGCCCGCTGATGTCCTCTCTGAGATATTGAGAAGCAGCCTGCGAGAGCACGAGCGGGTGTTAGACACCTTTCGACACCTGAAGGACGGCATGGACGACTCACTGCCCGGCGCCACGCTCACCTTCGGAATCCGCTACGAAGAGTTGGTAGTCCAGTGGATTCACGAGACCCTGTCTGGACTCTCGCGACGATCCTTAGCGGAGGTTGACGGCCTTGCGAGCGAGGAGTAGACGGAGAGACGACACCTCTCCAACCGGATAACGCCACGGCTGAGAAGGAAGGGCTCGTTGAACTATCGGTACACCGTCGACATGTCGGCGTAGCGATCACCAGCCGCTACTCCTCGAGGGACGACCTCGTCCAGGGTCACCAGCTCAGCGGGGCTGAGACTCACCTCGAGTGCGGCGATGTTCTCTTCGAGGTAGGTACGTCGCTTCGTTCCGGGGATGGGAACGACGTCGGGTCCTTGGGCGAGCACCCAGGCGAGGGCCAACTGTCCGGGAGTGACGCCCTTGGTGGCGGCGATCTCCATCACTCGCTCGACGAGCTCAAGGTTGCGCTGAAAGTTCTCACCCTGAAACCGTGGTGCGTGGCGTCGAAAGTCATCCGGTGCGAGGTCGTCAAGGGAGGTGATGGCTCCCGACAAGAAGCCGCGACCGAGGGGCGAGTACGCCACGAAACCAATCCCGAGTTCGCGAATTGTCTCAAGCACACCATTGTCTTCTACGTCACGACTCCAGAGGGACCATTCGGATTGGAGGGCGGTGACGGGGTGGACCTGGTGAGCGCGTCGAATGGTATCGGGAGCCGCCTCGCTGATGCCGAGGAAGCGAACTTTGCCGGCGTCGACAAGCTCCTTAAGGGCTCCCCACGTGTCTTCGATCGGGACCCGCACGTCGACGCGGTGTTGATAGTAAAGGTCGATGTGGTCGACGCCGAGGCGTTCCAGCGACGCGTCGCACGCCCGTCGCACGTAGTCGGGGTGGCCGTTGACGCCGAGACGAGAGCCGTCCTCAGCCCGCTCGTTCCCGAACTTAGTGGCCACGACGACTTCCTCGCGGCGCCCGGCGATGGCTCGACCCACGAGTCGCTCGTTGGTGAAGGGTCCATACATATCCGCAGTGTCGAGAAAGGTCACGCCGGCGTCGAGGGCGGCTCCGATGACCTCTAGTGACTGAGCGTCATCACCTCGCCCGTAGAACTCCGACATTCCCATGCATCCGAGTCCCTGAGCGGAGACCTCGAGGGCCGCCGCACCGCTTCCAAGAGTTCGAGTACCTAGGCTCACTGTCGTCTCCTTACGCATTTCGCGACTTCGTCCACGACGGACCTTACGGGCTACGTCGAATTGGCGTCGCACGCTCCCTTCCCACTCACCGTGGCGAGAGTCGCGACATGGGAACCGAAGCGTACGTGGCGGAGGAGGTGGGATTTGAACCCACGGAAGGTTTCCCTTCACACGATTTCCAATCGTGCCGATTCGGCCGCTCTCGCACTCCTCCTGGCGGCGTGAACCACGCCGAGGCACCAGGTTAGTAGGTGGGATGAGGAAGATTTGTCCGAGTAGTCTGGGGGACCCGAGGTTGAAAGCGGTGGTCGGGTCCCGTGCGACGATCGTGCGTGAACCGAGTCAGGGGTGGAAGCCAGCAGCTCTCAGCGCATCTGGTCGGGTGCCACGGATTGCCTGGCCACCGCTTTGGACCCCGGATTACTGGGGCCAGTTAGCATGACGCCATGAGTGGCTCTCCCACGGTCCCAAGTCCCCTCGAAGGGGTCGCGTCCCTCTACCGACGGTACCGGCCCGGTCGCTTTCAAGAGCTAAGGGGCCAAGATCACGTGGTGAGAGCCTTACGGGGAGCGGTCGAGAGGGACCGGGTGTCGCACGCGTACCTCTTTTCGGGCCCTCGAGGAACAGGTAAGACGACCACCGCGCGGATTCTGGCCAAGGCCCTCAACTGTGAACAACCCGATTCCGGGGACGCCTGTAACCGGTGCGAGTCCTGCCTCTCCATTACTCGCGGAACCTCCTTCGACGTGGTGGAGCTCGACGCGGCGTCCAATAACGGTGTCGACGCGATGCGCGACATCACCGCCGGGGCGTGGCACGCGACCCCGGGGCGCTGGAAGGTCTACATCTTTGACGAGGTGCACCAGCTTTCGAAACCAGCGTCCGCCGCACTCCTAAAAACCCTCGAAGAACCTCCCCACCACGTCGTCTTTGTTTTGGCGACCACCGATCCCCACAAGGTTCTCCCCACCATTCGCTCTCGTACTCAGCATCTCGAGTTCCGATTGCTACCGGGAGACACGCTGCACTCACTCCTCGCCGACGTCAGTGAGGACGCGGGGCTCTCGGCGTCGTCCGACGTCTTGGAGTCGGCTGTCCGCCTGGGTCGCGGTTCGGCTCGAGATGCACTCAGTGCCCTGGACCAACTCCTGGCGACCGGGACGACGGATTCGGGACGAACGGGGGTCGAGGGGGTTCTCGGTGCTCTGGTCGCGTTAGACGCGTCGGGAGTCCTCGTGGAACTCGCCCGAGTGTTACGAGAGGGCGGTGATCCCGAGCAAGTGGCCGAGGACCTCTGCGCCGACGTGCGACAGATGTTTCTGGTGCAGGTCGCGCCGCAGGTCGCCGACGTCGTCGACGAGGAGAGAGAGCGTTGCGTCGAGTGGGGTCGAACCATGGGACTAGGTCGTACTGTTCGGACCCTCGAGACTCTCGGCCGGGCCCTACGAGAGATGAGGGGAGCGCCCGACAAGGGAGTAGTTCTCGAGGTCGCGCTCGTACGCCTCGTCCACCCCGACCTCGAACTTGGACTCGAGGCGTTAGAAGAGCGAATTACCCGGCTTGAGCGTCAGGGCCCCCCGACTCTCGCGCCAACTCCGACTCCCGAGCCTCGCCGGCCGATTGGCGCCCCGGCGGGGTCCGTACGAGAAGTGGCAGTGCCGGAACCCTCCAGTGCTCACTCCGACGTGGGCGTTGAACCTCGAGACGCGACTCCCGCTCCGGCGAGTACTCCGACGCAACACCTCACGAGTCCCCCGGTCAGCCTCGAGGACTTTCGCCGTCGCTTTACTCAGAACGTCATTCCGAAGACCTCTCGCGGAGCTCAAATGATTCTCGGGGCGGCGACGTTGATCTCTCGGGACGAAC
>JAKBAZ010000054.1 GCA_021826255.1 Actinomycetes bacterium | reverse complement strand
GTTGAGGGTTAGCGCCGTGTTCGTCGCCGTGAGGGCGGCGGCCTCGTCCATTCGCTTCAACACGCCGCGAGGTACGCGCCAGTCACGACGCCCCGAGAACGTAATACGTACCCCCACCTCGTTCAACTCGTGCTGGCGTCGCTCGAGCAGTCCGCGGTTGAAGTTCATGAGGTAGCGAACCTCGTCCACGGGGCGGCGCCAGTTCTCCGTCGAGAAGGCGTAGACCGTGAGGACGCGAACCCCGAGGGAGAGAGCCCCGTAGGTCGTGTCCACGAGAGCACTCTCGCCCGCACCGTGACCTTCCGTGCGCGCCAGTCCCTGGCGCGTCGCCCAGCGTCCGTTCCCGTCCATCACCACACCAACGTGGTGAGGTATTCGTGAACGGTCCAGCGTGTCGGGAATCGGCACGGGACGAGGGTCAGGCACGTAGTTACGTTACTGCCCGGCGCCACGCCTCTAACGTGGTGCGATGCACTCCTTCGACCCCGACGAGGAGGACGAGACTCGCCCCGACGAACTGCCCGAGCGCCAACTACGCGACGCGGTGGGCATCGACGTCGACGAGGCGCTGCGCACCCTCGACGCGGCCAGCCGGGTGATACCGGGGGGTGGGGAAATACGAGAGGGTCAGCGCCAGATGACGGCCGCCGTCGTGCGCGCGTTCACCTCTCGAGAGCCCGCCCTGATCGAAGCGGGGACCGGGGTTGGAAAGTCGCTCGCCTACCTCATCCCCGCCGCGCTCGCCCGCCGTCGCGTCGTCGTGGCGACCGCCACGAAGAATCTTCAGGACCAGTTAGCCCACAAGGACGCTCCGCTTCTTCGCCAGGTGTTACCCGACACCGTCGTCGCCGTGCTGAAGGGCAAGCAGAACTACCTGTGTCGGTTGAAGATCAACGAGAACTCCGGCGCGGACCAACTCAGTTTCGAGGACGGGTCCGTGGTACCGGCATCCCTCGCTCGCCAAGTGCGTCGTCTGGTGCGCTTCGCGGCCGACACCGAGACCGGGGAACGTGACGACGTGGAGTTCGAGGTGGACCCGAGGGCGTGGCGCTCCGTCTCGGTAAGCGCCCAGGAGTGCGTCGGGCGAGCCACCTGTCCCCAGGGTCACAACTGTTTTCACGAACTGGCGAAGGATCGCGCCCACGGGGCCGACATCATCATCGTCAATACTCACCTCTACGCCTCCCACTTATCGTCGGGCTCGATGCTGCTCCCCGAGCACGATCTCGTGGTCTTCGACGAGGCCCACGAAGTCCCCGACATCTTCTCCGCTCTGCTCGGAACCTCCCTGCACCCCTCCCAACTGGCCGGCCTGGCTCAGGGAGCCGCCGCGCTACTCGACGACGAGGTGCTCTGTGACTCGGTGCGCCGCAGCGCCCAGGCCCTCGCCCGGGTGCTCGAAGAGCAGTTCGCCGCGGATCAGACCAGCGGACTCGGCGACGCCGCGCGCGAGGAACTCGAAGTGGCCCAAGCCGTCGTGGGGGCCCTCAGCGACGCCCTTAAAACGACTCCCACGGACTCGGCCCACGCCGAGGCGCGCCGGGCGCGCGCCCTCGGGCCTACTCAGCACGTCCTGGGCGATCTGGGTCGTCTGCTCTCGGCGACGTCGGGTGAGTTGGTGTATCTCACCCGCTCCGATCGAGAGGTTGGCCTCGAGCTCAACGTCCTCGATCTCGGTCCTCGCCTTCGCGACGAACTCTGGCCGGGGGTCACCCCGGTACTCACCTCGGCCACCCTGCCCGACTCGCTGCCCCGTCGTCTCGGCCTCGAGGGCACCGAGATGCTCAGCGTACCGAGCCCCTTTGACTACAAGGCCCACGCCCTGCTCTACGTCCCCGACAACTTCCCCGCTCGCAACGACCCCCGGGCCGAAGACGCCATCATCGACGAGTTGGTCACCCTCATTGAGGCGGCGGGCGGACGAACCCTGGCCCTCTTCACGAACCGTTCCGTGATGAGTCGAGTAGCCGAAGCGGTAGCTGAGAAAGTCTCCACACCGGTACTCGTCCAAGGCACGCTCTCGCGCCAGCGACTGATTGAGGAGTTTCGCGACAGCGCCGAGGCGAGTCTCTTCGCGGTGACGAGCTTCTGGCAGGGTGTCGACGTGCCGGGTCACTCACTCAGTCTCGTGACCATCGATCGCCTGCCCTTCGCGGTACCGAGCGACCCGCTGGCGGTGGCTCGCCGCGAGAGAAGTACTAATCCCTTCGTCGAGGTCGACCTCCCCCGAGCGACGATGTTGTTGGCCCAGGGAGTGGGCCGCCTCATCCGCTCGCAGAGCGACCGAGGGGTCGTCGCCGTTCTCGACACCCGTCTCGCGGAGGCGAGGTATCGCTCCCAACTCTTTCGCAAACTCCCCCCCATGCGCCGCACCCGCACCCGGTCCGACGTGGTGGAGTTCCTCAACGCGGTGCGCGACGAGGTTCGTTCGGAATAACCTACTTTTTCACTAGAAAATAAGTTATACTTCCGCAGTGCACCTAGACCTCGCTCTCGTCGTCGCGAGTGCGATCGTCGGCTTCGCCGTCGGCCTGACGGGCGTTGGGGGCGGGGCCCTCATGACCCCGATGCTCGTTCTCCTCTTCGGCATCGCCCCCTCCACGGCCATTACCTCCGATCTCGTCGCGGCCCTCGTCATGAAGCCGTTCGGCGTGTCGGTCCACCTGCATCGTCGGACCATTCACTGGCCGATCGTGGCCTTTCTCTGTATTGGGTCCGTCCCCGCCGCCCTTGTCGGAGCGTGGACTCTCCACCAGATGGGCACGTCGTTAGGCGCCGAGCACCTCGTCCAGCGCATTCTCGGGGTGGCCCTTGTCCTCGGCGCCCTCGCGCTGCTCGCTCGACCCTTTATCCCCCACGCCAGCGCCGAGGAACCTCTCCCCCTTCGTCGCGGCGCCCTCATTGGTGTGGGGCTCCTCGGGGGCTTCATGGTGGGACTCACTTCAGTGGGGGCGGGTTCACTCATCGTCATCTGCCTCCTCGCCCTCTACCCCCACATGGCGAACGACCGTCTCGTGGGCACCGACCTCACTCAGTCACTCCCGCTCACCGCGGCGGCGACCCTCGGGACTCTGCTCTTCGGCCACGTGCACGTCGGCGTGACCCTCGACATCATCGTGGGCTCGGTTCCGGCCGTAATCCTCGGAGCCCGACTCTCGTCGCGGGCGGCCTCGCGTCACTTACGCCCGATCATCGCGGCCCTCGTCCTTTTGAGTGGGGTGAAGTACGTCGGTGCGCCCCTCAGCATTCTCGGCGTGTGCGCCCTCGTGGTCGTTCCGGCAAGCCTCGGACTCGTCATCCGCTCGCTAAAAAAGCAACCCCGGGTGGTAGCGACGACGCCGTAGCGAAATCCGTCGTCGGTCGTTGAACTTCCATCCGGCCCAGCGCGACGGCTACACGTCGATGTCCGACACGCGCCGGCGAGGACCCCACCACACGAAGATCATCAAGGTGAGAAGAGACGAAGCCACCACGGCGAACCAGGCGCTTCGAGACAACGAGTCGGCTCGCCACCAGTCCCACCAGTAGGGGTGTCCTCGAGGGTCACTTCCGGCGGCGAGGGCGGCGAGGTCGTACACGATCGTGGGGAGCCACGAGAGCTGCGATCCGAGCACAGCGGAGGCTGCCCAGGTGAGTGGAACCAGGATGGAAAGGGCCGCCAGGTACGAGACGACTCCGGGGTGAGGTGAGTGGGTGAGAAGAACCACCGCCGGCCCCACCCACCACAGCCCGCTCAGGGCACCAAAGCCCGCACGCTCCCACCGAGCGAACGTGCGTTCCACTTCGCCCACACCGCCCACGTAGACGTCGGAATTGAGAGTACACACCGACGCTGCGGCAATGGGTAGGAGCGTCGAGAGCAGCGTGGTCGGTGGAATCTCGACCGATAGTTGTCCCAGTCGAGGAAGTGGCACGCGCGTCGTTCCCAACGTCACTTCGACGAGAAAGGTAAGCGCTCCGAGAGATCCCCAGATGCCCAGGCGCCGCGACTTCGCCCAGAGGCGCCAGGGAATGTCCACGTCTCAGTTCGGATAGAGCGGCTGGCATCGGACAATCTGGGCCAAGTTCGACGAGATGAATCGAACCTGCTGTCCCCACGAAGCCCACATCAAGTCATTGGGGAAGGGAACATTCGGCGGACGTTGTCCCATGGTCACGTCCAAGACGTGATTATTAATGAGCGTCTCGGAAAGCTGGGTATCAACTTGTAGCGTCAGGAGTACTCGAGCGGTCACCTTGTTTTGGCATGACGACATCAGCGGAAAGTAACTTAACGCCACTCCGGTGGCGGCCTCTCGCGCACTTTCCGTCCACGGATCTTGAAACGAAAGTCCACCCACGAATCCCGTACCCATACGAAAGGCGATCTCTCGTGATGACGGTAAGGGAACAAGTCGGTGGGGAATCCACCCGACGGGAACCTTACGTTCGGCGTACTCCACACCGGCCGTAAGGATGGGAAGTTCGTAACTTAGCTGGGTAAAGTCACAGACACTCACGCCGCCCGGGGTCTTGACGCATCGCTGAGCGAGGGTGGCCCTGATGGGTGAAGTCGGACTTCCACCGTCAGAGACGACGCCCGTCGTCGCCCCGACACCCACGATGACGACGGCGCTGAGAAGAAGGACCCGATCACGGGGCGATCCGAGACCCACTCGGTTGCACGCGCGTAGGTAGACAAGGAGAAGACCCACTACCGTCAGGCCGAACGACCACCCGAGGGAGGCGACGAGCGGCTTGCCCGCCACCGAAAAGGCAAATGAACAACAGTTGGTCCCGCTGAGTCCACTTGCGAAGAGGCTCTGGGGTCGCCCCGTCTGTAGGACACTGCTCCCGTAGACAACCCAGGTGTACGTCGCAACGGCGGCAACCGGCGCCGCGAGCCTCGAACGCCACCAGGTTCCTAGAACCAGCCCCAACGCGCTGAAGGATCCCACCGACATTCCGACGTCGAGGAGAATCCACCACCACGGCCGCCCCCCTCCCACCATGAGTTGAGACATGTAGAGAAACGTCACGAAGAGAGTGGCCAGGCCCAGAAACCAGACATAGACAAACACCACGAGAAGCCGGGCGAACTCGCTCCGTGGCGCCACCACGTCGACTCGGGAGATACCAGATCTCTGAAAACGCCCAGCCTCCCACGCCGCGAGAAGGGCCACGACGACATCGACCAGTACGCTCAATTGACTCAGGTGACCAGTGCCATTCGACCAACCGCCTCGCCACGAGTCGGAAGGAGAGTTGATCGAGACCACCATCAAGAGCGCCACGAGGGGGATCACCGCCAGAACGAGTGAACGGCGTACTTGGGTGAACCACAGCATCATCGGACCTGTCCCGACGCACCGATGACCGCGCGATACCCCTCCTCGAGACTTTCGCGACGCGACGTCGATTCACCCGTGGCGAGACTGTCCACGCTGCCCGAAAAGACAGTCGCGCCGTTGTGAAACACCACGACGGCGTCGCCCATCTCGGCCACATCCGACGAGGAGTGGGTGGAGATTACGACCACTGCGGACCGAGCCAATCCCCGAACGACGTCGTACAGTTGGCCCTGCTGAACGATGTCCAGTCCCGCCGTCGGTTCGTCGAGGACGATGACTCTCGGCGAGTTCACTATCGCCTGAGCTATTCCCACCCGTCGAAGCGTCCCTCCCGAGAGAGCGGAGACCCGGTGCGAAAGGAATCTCGTAACGTCGCACTGCTCGGCCACTCGTTCAATCGCGGCTGGTCGATCCTTCTTCGCCACACCCTTCATCCACGCCGCATACTCGAGCATCTCGCGGACTCGATAGTTATTCACCATGCCGAAGCGCTGCGGTAGGTATCCCAACTGGCGTCGATACTCCCGAAGATTCAAACGGACATCCGTCGCCCCGACGAAGACAGATCCATCCCGGGGTAGTACCGCGGTCGTCACAAGTCGGATAAAGGTGGACTTTCCCGCGCCGTTCGGACCCAATAGGCAGGTGACGCCATCGGCGAATTCGAGGTGCTCGATGGACAGACGGAATCCGCCTCGGTATCCGTACGACAGATTCTCTACTCGAAGATTGCCCGAAAGCCGACGGGACCCGGTCGAGCGGCGTTCACGTGCCATCACGGGAGTCGAACCTTGATGTCATGTTGCTCTTCACCCACTACTGAAATCCCATGTACCCTTGCGCGTTCACTCCCCCGGTCAAGAGAGTTCCAATAAGAACTATTGACAAAGGAGAAATGGTAGGTGTTGCCATTCGCAGGCTGACCTCCAAAGTACGCCCACTGATAGGGTTGGCCGTAGTAATTACAACTAAAAGTGTGCTGCCCGCGATTCTCATCCGGCAGATACCACGGTTGCTCCAACGTGAGTTGCTCCGTCCAGTTCCCCGTTTTTATCGACGTTTGCCCGTTGGCGGGCCACATCGTGTTGTTCGACCAATCGAACACGGTGTTGACGTCAAGGTAACCCCAACACTCCTCCGAGGCGGTCGACATGGATGCCGTGACACCGGGTTCAAAACTCCGAGAACTGTACTGACCACCGATCCCTTCGGCTAGCCAACTAAACGACGGCGTTTGAATACCCCACGCTGTACCTCCGAGGAATCCGGCACCGCCCACACCGAGCACCCCGGCGAGGAGCCTCTTAAGCCCCCCCTCGTTCCATCCCACTTCACCTTCATCATGACCCCTTTTATTGCTGCGTTCGTCCCAGTTCGAGCAAAGTAACGGGGCCTCTGGCTAAGTGTCAATAAGAATGACGGCGGCGCGCGGTGTGGTATTGAAGCCGATTCTTCCCTCGACAATATGCCCTCCATGGGGCGCCATCTGACGAGACAACATCATTGAACCTGACCCTCACGTCACCAACGACAGATGGCAATGGCGTGAGCCATCCCATCAACTTGGTCACCCGTCAC
The DNA here is from genome assembly GCA_021826255.1 of Actinomycetes bacterium. Lineage (GTDB taxonomy): Bacteria > Actinomycetota > Acidimicrobiia > Acidimicrobiales > RAAP-2 > RAAP-2. The sequence goes on along the minus strand of JAKBAZ010000054.1, from coordinate 1,164 downwards.
CGACTCACGAGGAGGCCTGAACTTCCTTGTCTACCGCCGACAACACCACCACGACGAGCGACGGCTTGAGGCGAGATTGGGAACCGACTAGCTCCGGGTACTCCCGGATACGAACGTACGACTCAGACTCGTCGCGGTCCTTGGCCACACTGCGTAAACCACGTCTGAGCGACCCGGAGATCTCCTAGAGCCCGAAGCGATCCATGGCGTCGTCACGACGCTGCCAGTCTTCTTCCACGACCACGCGAAGTTCCAGGTAGCACCCCTCGGGGAGTTGGCGCCGAGCGGCGATACCCACCTCCTTTAAGAGGCGGCCCCCTTTACCGATCACCATCCCCTTCTGGGACTCCCGCTCCACCACGACGTCCACGGTGATGTGGGGCCACTCGAACTCGCTCACTCGACAGTGAATGGAGTGAGGAATCTCCTGACGGGTCTTTCGCACCAGTTGCTCTCGAACTAGTTCCGCTACCCACACCGCCTCGGGGACATCGGAGACCTCGTCCTCGGGGAAGAACCAGGGACCCTCCGGCATCAGTGAACTGACGAAGCGGACGAGTTCGGCGACTCCTCGCCCGGTGCGCGCGGAGACCGGAAAGTACTCGATGGTGCCGAGAATCGACTGGCGACCCCGCTCCTCGGCCAGGCGCTCGACCACTCGCTGCACCTCGAGGAGTTGGAGGGCGACCCGCTCGGCGCCGGGACGATCCATCTTGTTCACCACCACCACGAGCCGGGGGCCGTCGGGGCGGGCGTGTTCGAGTCCGAGAGTTAACACCGTGCGATCCCCCGCGCCGATCTCGGCCGATGCGTCGACGACCACGCAGATCACGTCGACTCCGTCGGTGCCCGCTCGCGCGGCCTCGTTCAGTCGATGGCCCAGGCGAGACGCGGGGCGATGCAGGCCCGGGGTGTCGACGAACACCACTTGAGTGTCGCCCTCGGTGAGAATCCCTCGAACCAGGCCCCTCGTGGTGTGGGGAGTTGAGGAGGTGATCGTCACCTTGGAGCCGACGATCTGATTGACGAGCGTGGACTTTCCCACGTTGGGGCGTCCGACGAGTGCGCAGAATCCCGATCTCGTCACTTCGCCTCTCCCCGTTCCACCAGCACCTCTTCGATCCGACGCCCCTCGAGTCGCTGAACGACGACGCGATAGGGACC
>JAKBAZ010000053.1 GCA_021826255.1 Actinomycetes bacterium | reverse complement strand
CGATTCACCATATTCTGGTCGTGCGTGGCCATGACCACCGTGGTTCCCGTCCGATTGATGCGTTCGAGGAGCGCCATAATCGACTCGGAGTTCGTCGGATCAAGGTTTCCGGTCGGTTCGTCCGCGAGCAAAATGAGCGGGCGATTGACGAAGGCTCGAGCGACGGCGACGCGCTGCTGTTCTCCACCCGAGAGTTCGCTCGGCAGGCGGTGACTCTTTTCTCCCAAACCCACCAGTTCGAGGATTTGGGGCACCTGACTCGCCACCGTCGAGGCCGGACGACCGATGACCTCGAGAGCGAAGGCCACGTTCTCGAAGACCGTCTTGTTGGGTAGGAGGCGAAAGTCCTGGAAGACGCACCCGATGTTGCGGCGCAGGTAGGGCACTCTCCACTTGGGCAACGACGCAATGTCGCGCCCCGCCTCGAGAATTCTCCCCTGGTCGGGGGTTTCTTCTCGAAGCAATAGACGAAGGAACGTGGTCTTACCTGACCCCGAGGCTCCCACGAGAAAGACGAACTCCCCTTTCTCGATATTCACTGACACCTGCGACAGTGCGGGAGCGCCGTTCTTGTACGTCTTTGTGACGTTCTCGAAACGAATCATCACCTCACCTTTGAGAGAGTTGGGAGGCGCGACGTGCGCCGACTCCCCCATTCTAGAGTTGCCACTTCAACCACCGCGGGACGCTCGACGGCTCAACCGGCGCACTCGGCAACGACCAGCGACGAAGTGGACGTCGTCGCTGGTCGCGGGGACTTACGAGTGGGCCGCTCGCTGTCGACGTAACTCGGCCTCCATAAAGGTGTCCAGATCGCCATCGAGCACCGCGTCGACGTTCCCGGTCTCCACGTCGGTGCGCAGATCCTTCACCAGTTGGTAGGGCGCTTGAACGTAGGAACGAATCTGGCTGCCCCACGAATTGTCGCTCCGTACGCCCGAGAGGGCGTCGAGTTCCGCCTGACGCTCGAGTCGAGCGCGTTCGGCAAGCTTCGCCGCCAGAATTTGCATCGCGCGGGCCCGATTCTGGTGTTGGGAACGCTCGTTCTGGCAACTCACCACGATGCCCGTGGGCAAGTGTGTGAGGCGGATGGCCGAGTCGGTCTTATTAACGTGCTGGCCTCCCGCCCCCGACGATCGGTAGGTGTCGACTCGAAGGTCCTTCTCGTCGATGTCAACGGTCGCGTCGTCGTCCAGTAACGGGGTGACCTCGAGTGAGGCGAAGCTAGTCTGGCGCCGAGCTTGTGAGTCGAAAGGACTGATTCGAACGAGTCGATGGACTCCGCGCTCGGCCGACAACCATCCGTAGGCGTAGCGACCCTTCACAATGAAGGTGGCCGAGAGAATGCCCGCCTCTTGCCCCTCGGTCACTTCATCAATCTCGACGTCGAAGCCGCGTCGCTCAGCCCAGCGGCTGTACATCCGGACCAGCATCTCAGCCCAGTCCTGAGCGTCCGTCCCACCAGCCCCCGCGTGAACGTCGACGATGGCGTCGTTCTCGTCGTAGGGGCCGGACAAGAGACTCTGCGTCTCCAACTCGCCGAGTCGACGATCGAGGTCCTTGGTTGACTCGACTAGTTCACTGATGAGCGACGAGTCTGCCTCCCCAGTGGCGAGGGTCTCACGGCACATCTCGACGAGCACCATCGCGTCGTCGAGCGTGCTCCCGAGATCGTCAAAGGCTTCCAGGTCCGCGCCCAGTCGTCCGAGCTCCGTCGTCACACTTCGGGCGTGCTCTTGATCGTTCCACAGATCGGGGTCTTCGGCCAGCGCACCCAACTCCTGGAAGCGCAGACGACGAACGTCGATCTTCAAATACTCGCGCGCGGCCTCCCAGCGGGCCCTCAGTTCGTTGAGCGCCCCGTCGGCATCGCGAACCGCGTTTTCCGCCTTAAGGTCGGCCATGGCACTGCTTGAACTTGCGGCCCGAGCCACACCAGCACGGGTCGTTTCGTCCAATCTTGGTTCCGTCCGCGGGCGGAGAGACGGGTTCGACGTTCGTCACCGCCGGCGGGGCCGCGGGGGCCGCGGTGGGACGAGTTGACATGACGCCCGGCGCAAACGTGAGGTCCATTCCCGGTACGTCGTGTACCGCCGCCGCGTTGGTCTCACCCTCGAAGGGGAGTCCCGTCTCGGGGTTAACCAGTTGGATCTGCGAGGTATCAAAATGACACATCACCCGGACGTAGTCCTGGTTGATGGCCTCGAGCAGGCGCTCGAACATCTCGTAACCCTCGCGTTGCCACGCGGTGAGAGGGTCCTGTTGAGCACTCTGGCGTAGGTGAATCCCCTCGCGCAAGTAGTCCATGTCACTCAGGTGTTCGCGCCAACGCGTGTCGATGACCTGCAGCATGACGTCGCGCTCAATCGCGCGGACCACCTCATCACCACCCGGGAACTCGGCGCACTTCTTCTCGAATCCACTGAGGGCGTCGTCGACGGCGAGGGCCACCACATCGTCGCGGTCGTCGTACGCCCCCAGAGTCTCGTCGTTCAGCGACGTGGGATACGTCATCTGGAGCGCGGACACGAGGACCTTGAGATCCCACTCTTCGTTGAACTCACTCACTAGCTGTTCGCGCACAACGCGCTCAACCACCTCGCCGACCAGTTCCAGCGTGGCGTCGTGAATGTCTTCACCTTCGAGGACCTGCATACGACGCGCGTAGATCACCTTGCGCTGCTCGTTCATCACCTCGTCGTACTTCAAGACCTCTTTACGGATCTCGGCGTTACGACCCTCGACCGTGGTTTGGGCGCGTTCGATGGATCGCGACACCATCTTCGCCTCGAGCGGCACGTCGTCGGGCATGGCTCGATCCATCACCCACGAGACGGCTCCCGTGGCGAAGAGGCGCATCAAATCGTCTTCGAGGGAGAGGTAGAACCGACTCTCCCCCGGATCACCCTGTCGGCCCGAGCGCCCACGCAACTGGTTGTCGATCCGTCGAGAATCGTGACGCTCCGTTCCGAGCACGTAGAGACCACCCGCGGCGCGAACGACGTCGGCGTCGATCTCACACTGGGTCTTGTATCTCGTCACGAGGTCGGTGAACGCACTCTCGTACTCCTCGGCCTCGGGTGAGACACCTCGACCCGCCAGCTCTCGGGCCGCTAGGCCTTCGGCGTTACCGCCGAGAATGATGTCAACTCCTCGCCCGGCCATGTTCGTCGCCACCGTCACGGCTCCGGGACGGCCCGCCTGAGCGACGATGTCCGCCTCACGGAAGTGATGTTTGGCGTTCAACACTTCGTGAGTCACGCCCGCCCGCGACAGTTCGCGCGAAAGCAGTTCGGACTTCTCCACCGACGCAGTACCGAGCAGAATTGGTTGACCCTTGGCGTTACGCTCCCGCACCTCTTCAACGATGGCGGCGAATTTGGCGGCCTCCGTCTTGTAGATCAAGTCGGACTGGTCGAGACGTTGCACCGGACGGTGAGTCGGAATCGGAACAACCTGGAGCCCGTAGGTATTGGCGAACTCCGCCGCCTCGGTCTCGGCGGTACCGGTCATTCCGGAGAGCTTCTCGTACATTCGGAAGTAGTTCTGCAGAGTGACCGTGGCCCACGTATGGTTCTCGTCTTGGATTCGCACGCGTTCCTTAGCCTCTACCGCCTGGTGCAGACCATCGCTCCAGCGCCGACCGTCGAGGGTTCGGCCGGTGAACTCGTCGATGATTTTGATCTCTCCCCGGTCGACGAGGTAGTCCTTGTCGCGCCGGAACAACTCCTTAGCCCGGAGAGCCTGCTCGAGTTGGTGGACCAAGCTCACCGCACCGCTCTCGTAAAGGTTGGTCACTCCAATCAGCTTTTCGACTTTGGCGATACCCGACTCAGTGGGCATCACCGTCTTCTTCTCCTCGTCCACCTCGTAGTCGACGTCGCGAGTGAGAGAGCGAACGATGGAGGCGAACTGGTAGTACAACTGCGCACTGCCGGTGGAGGGCCCCGAAATAATGAGGGGGGTTCGGGCTTCGTCAATGAGGATGGAGTCGACCTCGTCAACAATGGCGTAGTTGTGACCGCGTTGGACCATCTCGGGTAGCGAACGGGCCATGTTGTCTCGGAGGTAGTCGAATCCGAACTCGGTATTGGTTCCGTAGGTGATGTCGCAGAGGTAGGCGTTCTTCTTGTCCTCAAAGTCGGGCCGATCGGGGCCCACTCGACCTACGGTGAGTCCGAGGTAGCGGTGAAGCCGACCCATCCACTCGGCGTCGCGGGTCGCCAGGTAGTCGTTCACGGTGACGACGTGAACACCCTTTCCCGAGAGAGCGTTGAGGTAGACCGGGAGGGTCGACACCAAAGTCTTACCCTCTCCCGTCTTCATCTCGGCGATCCATCCAAAGTGCAGGGCCATGCCCCCCATGAGCTGAACGTCGTAGTGCCGCTGTCCGAGCACCCGGGTGGCGGCCTCTCGAACGACCGCGAACGCCTCGATGAGCAGGTCGTCCAGCGTCTCACCCTGCGCCAGTCGCTCGCGAAACACCACCGTCTTGTTTCTCAGTTCGTCGTCGGTGAGACCCGCCATATCCCCGGCCAGGGCGTTGATGGGTTCCACCAGCTCGGAGAGTTGGCGAACGCGCTTTCCCTCGCCCGCCCTGAGGATCTTCTTGAACACGCTCATGAACTCTCCACACTACCGGGGCCTACGGTTCACCCGGATGGGACTGCGGGCGCTGACCTGGTCTTTGACCCCACACTCGCCTGATCGTTGGCCGGAGCACCGTGCCCCGTCACGATCAGGACTTACTTCTAAACCGCGCCATGCTCAGCGCTCTCACGCCTTACGTGGGTCGTTTCGCCCGCGGCTGGCATCGACTTTCAACCACAGCCGCCCGCAGTACCCGGGCTCAGTCTAGGTTCCTCGAAGGAGGACGACCCCGAGCCGGAGCATCAAGACGACGGCCGCCAGCGGCACAAATACTCGACGCAGGCCCGTTGAGGTCTGGGCTTCAAATCGAAGGGCGCTCAGGTGGTGGGCGATCACCATTCGCCGTCCGGCGCTCGCTCGCGACATCCCCTCCACGTGGGTGACCTCGGCGTCGTCCGAGGCGCGTACTCGCCACCCAGCTCGCTGCAGTCGCCAGCAGAGATCCATGTCCTCAGCGAACATGAAGTAACGCTCGTCAAAACCACCGACCTCCTCGAAGGCTTGACGGCGCACCACGAAGAACGCTCCCGACACCCAGTCCACTCCCCCGTCGGAACGGGGCGCTCGATATCGACGGGTCGCGGGGTTCTCGGGCCAAAAAGGGGCGAGCAGGGCGTGGGCGGCGGCCAACCACATCGACGGGAAGACTCGTTGGGAGGGGTAGACGGTGCCGTCGGTTCGACGTATTCTCGGCCCGACAATGCCCACCGTGGGCTCGTCATCGAGCACGCGCCGTAGTGCACTCACCGCGCCGTCGTGGACCACCACATCAGGATTCGACACGATGAGGTACTCACCCCCGACGAGGGCGGCGCCACGATTGACCCCCCGACCGTACCCGAGATTCACTCCGGGTCGAACGACTCTCGCTCCGCTCAGCTCGATTCCCGTCAGGTCGTCGTCGGAGTTCTCGACAACCACCATCGACTCCACGCCGTTGGTTCGCAGGGAGCGAAGGCACTCTCCGAGGGCCTCCCTCGAGTGGTAGCCCACCACCACGGCGGAAAGGGTACGCGTAGACCGGTTCACCGGACGAGGTGCTCTCGATCTCGCACCAAGCGCGCGACCGCGTCTCGCCACTCTGGGAGGGGCGAGAACGCTCGAGCGAATTTCGACGTGTCGAGATCGGATCGAGGGGGGCGGGTGGCGAGGGGGGCGGGACTGAGTTCACTCGTCGTAATCGGAGTCGCGAAGTCCTCCCCTCGTCCAAGTATCTCGCCAATGAAACGAGCAATCTCGAACCAGGTCGTGGTACCGGTATTGGCGACGTGCCACACTCCTCCGGGACGAGCTCGAATCAGAGCCACGAGAGCCCGTGCGAGGTCCGCCGAACTCGTGACGGTCCCCGTCTGATCACTCACGAATCGAACCGACTGTCCCGACGTGGCCCGATCCGCAATGATGTGGGCGACGTTCTTACCTCGAACACCCATGACCCACGACGTTCTCACGATGGTGTCCGCGCTCCGACAGAGCAGTTCTCCGTCGCGCTTCGTGAGTCCATACACGCTCTGGGGATTCGTGGCGTCCTCTTCCACGTAGGCCGCGCCCTTCACTCCGTCGAACACGTAGTCGGTCGACACCGCAATGAGGTGGGCTCCGTGGCGCGCGGCGGCGTCAGAGAGGAGGCCCGTGCCCGTGGTATTCACCGCTCGGGCGAGGTCGGGCTCGGTCTCTGCTCGATCCACCGCGGTGTAAGCCGCGAGATGCACGACGACGTCGGGGCGAGTGTGGGCGAGTGCCGCCTCCACCTGCTCGGGCGAACTGACGTCGAGATCGTGGTGGCTGAGTCCGATCACCTCGAACTCCTCGGAGTCGAGGGGGCGCTGGTCGGGCGCAAAATCCGCTCGACCTCCGAGGGGTACTCGTCCCATCAAGTAGTCGACGAGGTCAACACCCACTTGACCATATCCCCCCGTCACGAGTATTCGTTGAGCTTGACTCACACCTCTTCTCCTCTCACGTGAACGACGTCGGCAGCCGAGAGCGTCCAGGTCTCGTCTCCCTCGACGACTAAGTAGCCACGCTCATCGACCTCGCGAGCGACACCACGGACGACCCCGGATTCGAGATGACAGCGAACCTGACGACCGAGCGTCACGAGGGAAGCCCGGTACTCCTCGCGAAGGTTCGCGAGGCCCTCGGACGAGTTCAAGAGGCCTCGTCGGATGTCGAGTTGGTCGAGGAGGGCATCGAGAAGATCGTCTCGATCGAGATTGACGCCAAAGCTCTCGAGAACACTCGTCGCCCCCTCGACCTGAGATCCGATGCCTCTCAAGTTCATCCCGAGGCCCACGACGACGCCGTCGTCCACGACGTGAGCCAGAAGACCACCCAGCTTCTTCTCGGCGACGAGGAGGTCGTTGGGCCACTTCACGTCCACGACACCCCACGGCGCGAGGGCCGCTCGAGCGCTCAGCGCGACCGCAACGAGCGACCAGTGACGCTGATCGGGGGGGAGGGGCGCTCTCAGAAGATACGAACTGAGAAGGGCGCTGCCCGGTGGGGCGATCCAGGTGCGGTCGCGACGGCCCCGACCGGACTCCTGGAAGTCCGCCACGACCACCAGGCCCTCGGATTCTCCGGCGCGAGCTCGCCCGGCGACGAGGTCGTTGGTGGAACCCACCGACTCCACTCTCTCGACTCGCCACTCGGTTGCGCGCACCGGTACAGATTAGGGTTGATACAGCCGTCGAGCGGGGCGGTCGGGATAGTGCGCGAGGGTGAGACCGTTGAAGAAAGTCTTGATTGCCAACCGCGGTGAAATCGCCGTTCGAGTGATTCGCACGTGTCGAGAGATGGGGATCGCCACCGTGGCCGTCTACTCCGAGCTTGACCGTGACGCCCTGCACGTTCGACTCGCCGACGAGGCCTACGCGCTCGGTGGGCAGAGCGCCGCGGAGAGCTATCTCAACACCGAGGCCATTTTGCGGGCCATCGAACTCTCTGGAGCCGACGCGGTGCACCCGGGCTACGGGTTTTTCTCCGAAAACACCGATTTTGCGAGGGCCATTACCTCTCGGGGCGTCACCTTCATCGGCCCACCTCCCGAAGCCATCGAGGTCATGGGGGACAAAATCTCCTCGCGCCTCGCGGCGGAAGCCGCTGGAGTGAGTGGTGTACCGGGCCGAAGCGAAGTGCTGACCAGTGCTGACGAGGTGGTGGCGTTCGGTCTAGAGGTCGGCTGGCCCGTCGCCATCAAAGCCGCCTACGGTGGTGGGGGCCGAGGGATGAAGGTCGTCGCCTCGGCGGACGAAGCCGCCGAGGCCCTCGAGAGCGCCCAACGCGAGTCACTCGCCTCATTCGGACGAGGTGAGTGCTACGTCGAGCGCTACTTGACGTGGCCCCGACACATCGAAATGCAGATTATGGCCGACTCCCACGGCAACGTGGTCTGGCTCGGTGAGCGAGACTGCTCCGCTCAGCGCCGCCAC
>JAKBAZ010000052.1 GCA_021826255.1 Actinomycetes bacterium | reverse complement strand
AACAAAAACGTGGCACGTAAGTACCGGCCCGCGCGATGGCCTCGATGAGTGGCTCTCCCGGGGTCACCTCGACAGTGCGCCCGTCGACGGAGATGGAAGGGGGCGTGGACTCAGACTCAGACATAGGGACAGCCTCCGTGGGCCACGTGAGCGACAAACTCGTCGCGGAACGTGCGAATCGCGGACTTCACCGACGAGGGAATCGAGGGACCGAGCACGCAGATGGTGGTCTGAGCCGGCGGCCAGCCGAGTCCGGGCGCAATGTTGTCGCACAGATCGAGGACTAAATCGAGGTCCTCTTCTCTCCCGCCCCCGTGCTCGAGTCGGTACATCACTCGCTCGATCCACCCCGAACCCTCCCGGCACGGGGTGCACTGCCCGCAGGACTCGCGTGAGAAGAACTTGGTGATTCGCCAGGCGGCGCGCACGACGCACGACGTCTCGTCCATGACGATCACCGAACCGGAACCGAGCATGGACCCGAGCGATCCCACCTCGTCTTGTCCGAGGGGCGTGTCGAGTTGGTCCGGGGTAAACCACGGAGCGGACACCCCACCGGGGATGAAGGCGCGCAGTGCTCGGCCCTCCGGGATCCCTCCCCCGAAGGCCGGGTCGTAGATGAGGTCGCGAAACGTGTTCTTCACCATCTCGACTTCGTAAACACCGGGCCGATTCACGGTTCCCGACAGGGCGAAGAGGCGCGTACCCGTCGATCGACCGGCCCCGAGAGCGGCGAAGGTCGCGCCTCCGTTGAGGAGAATCCAGGGCAGATTCGACATCGTCTCCACGTTGTTCACCACGGTGGGTTCGCCGTAGAGGCCGGTCACCGCGGGAAAGAAGGGGGGCTTGATGCGGGGAAAACCCCGCTTGCCCTCTAGGGCCTCAATCAGGGCCGTCTCCTCGCCGCAGATGTAGGCGCCCGCCCCCGGGTGCACCACGAGGTCGAGGGAGAAGTCGGATCCGAAGATCTTGGAGCCGAGCGCTCCGTGAGCGTAGGCGTCGTTTACCGCCTGGGTGAGTCGCTCAATACCGAGAGCGAACTCGCCCCGAACGAAGAGGAAGGCTTGGGTCACCTGCAGGGCGTAGGCGGCGATCACGATGCCCTCAATCAGCTGGTGAGGGTCGTGCTCGATGAGGTAGTGGTCCTTAAAGGTGGCCGGCTCGGACTCGTCGGAGTTGACCACCAGGTAGGAGACGGGCGAGCGACGTAGCATCGCCCACTTTCGTCCGGCCGGGAACCCGGCCCCGCCCCGTCCGAGCAACGACGCCGCGTCCACTTCGGCCGCCACGTCTTCGGGGTGCATCGAGAGAGCTTTACGGAGCCCCTCGTATCCCCCAGTCTCGAGATAGACCTTGAGGGTGTGGGCGTCGGGGACTCCTCGTCGTTGAGTCACGATTCGGGGGGCGTCGAGAACTGCCACTACGTCGTCTCCTCCCGGGCCGCGTCGCGTTGGGCGCGAGCGTCTCGCTGGCGAGTACGCTCCGCGGCGACCTCGTCCTTCGCAGCGCGCAGTGTGACCTGGCGCTTGACTCGTGAGTGCGTGCCGTGAGGCGGGATGTCCTGGTCTCGTCGACCTTCGCACAACTCACCCACAAGGGCGTCGAACTCGTCGGGGGTGCGAGCGCGCACGTAGCGGTAGTTCACCTGGACGCACGGGGCGAGGTTGCAGTCGGCCAGACACTCGGACTCTTCGAGGGTGAAGAGTCCGTCACTCGAGGTGCCCCCGGGGGCGCACCCGAGGACTCGCTCGGCGTGCTCGAGCATCTCCTCGCCGCCCGCGAGCAGGCACGCGATGTTGGTGCACACGCCCACCAGGTAACGGCCCACCGGTTCGAGGTGAAACATGTCGTAGAACGAAGCGGTGCCGCGCACTTCCGCCGGGGTGGTCTCGGTGAGGGCGGCCACGGCCTCAATGCCGGCCTCACTGACGTAGCCGTCTTGTTCTTGCACCAAGTGGAGAAGGGGAATAGTCGCCGAGCGACGACGGGGGTAGAGGGTCACTAACTCCTCGGCGCGCTGGCGAAGCTCGGGGCGAAAGTATCCACTCATCGGTCGACGTCTCCCATCACCGGGTCGAGGGTCGAGATCACCGTCACCGCGTCGGCCACGGTTCCCCCGCGCAACATCAGGGGCAGCGCGTGCAAGTTGGCGAAACTCGGGGTGCGCACGTGCAGGCGGTAGGGACGAGGGCCGTCGTCGGACACCAGGTAACAGCCGAGTTCGCCCCGGGGCGACTCGACGGCCGAGTACACCTCGCCCCGTGGAACGTGAAAGCCTTCGGTAAAGAGCTTGAAGTGGTGAATGAGAGCCTCCATCGAGGCCCCAATCCTCGCCCGGGGTGGAGGTGTGACCTTGGGATCTTGGCTTCGGTAGTCCCCGCTCGGCATCCGCTCGAGGCACTGACGAATAATTCGGACCGACTCGTACATCTCGTTCAGGCGCAGTGCGTACCGGTCGAAGTTATCTCCGTACGTTCCGACGATGACGTCGAAGTCCACCTGGTCGTAGGCGAGGTAGGGCATGGTGCGACGCAGGTCCCAGGCAACGCCGGTCGAGCGAAGCACGGGTCCGGTAACCCCGAGGGCGATTGCCTCTTCCGCGCTGATGACCGCGACCCCCTCCATGCGCTGGCGAAAAATGGGTTGACCGGTGAGCAACTCGTCATACTCGGGCAGTCGGCGTTCGAGATTGTCACAGATGGCGACGACGTCGTCCTCCCAGCCGTCGGGCAGATCGGCCGCCACCCCCCCGGGACGCACGTAGTTCAGATTCATGCGCAGCCCGGCCGTCTTCTCGAAGAACGCGAGGATGAGTTCACGTTCACGAAAGCCGTAGATCATCGCCGACGTCGACCCGATGTCCATGCCGTTCGTCGCCATCCAGATCAGGTGCGAGGAGACGCGGTTGAGCTCGCTCATCATCATGCGAATCCAGGTGGCGCGCTCGGGAATTTCAATTCCGAGTAGCGCCTCGACGGCGAGCGAGTAGTTGAGTTCGTTCAAGATCGGAGCGAGGTAGTCCATGCGCGTGACGTTGGTCGCGCCCTGCACGTAACTCAGGTTTTCGCCCGTCTTTTCCATTCCGGTGTGCAGGTAGCCGATGACCGTCTTCGAGCGCAGCACGACCTCGCCGTCGAGTTCGAGCATTAAGCGGAGTACGCCGTGAGTCGACGGGTGTACCGGACCCATGTTGACGATCATCGTCTCGTCGTCGGGACGTTCCACGTCGAGTGAGGCGGAGTCGAGCGTCACTCCGTCGAGTCGCAGGACCGACCCCGTCTCGACGGCGAGCGCTCCGGGTGAGGTGGCGCGACGGGGGGCGAGTTCTTGGGACCCCTCGCTCGTCTCCACAACCAGCGGCTCGAGTCGTTCGACCTCACGCACCTCAGACCTCATTGGGGAGCGGTCTCCTTGAACTGCACGGGAACGCGGCCGAGGCCGTAGTCCTTGCGAAGTGGGTGGCCCTCCCACTCCTCGGGTAACAAAATACGAGTCAACTCGGGGTGCCCGTCGAACACCACGCCGAACAGGTCGTACGTCTCGCGCTCAAAGCCCTCGACCCCGGGGTAGAGGGAGAACAACGAGTCCACACGAGGTTCGTCGTCGCCCGCGAGGACGCGCACGCGGGCCCGTTGACGGCGCGACAGACTGAGAAGCGTCACCACCACTTCAAACCGAGTTGCCCGCAGGGCGTCTGGGACCTCGCGCCCCGGGTGCTCGAGGTAGTCCACACCGCAGAGATCAACGCACATCTCGTACCCGGAGTCCTTTAAGGCACTCACCAAGGCCACGTATCCACTCGGCTCCGTGACGTACGCTTCGGCGGCGCCGAGGCCGGCGACCTCGACAACACCGTCGGGCAGGTTCTCGAGCGAACTCACTTGGGGGTCCCCATTCGCACGGTCACGGGGACACTCGGGGTCCACCCGGGCGCCGCCACGTCGAGGGGGCGACCCTCGGCTCGCCGTTGGAGAATCTCGCCCGTGTGAATCGTCTCGTGCAGCGTCAAGATGGCGTGCATGAGTGTTTCCGGGCTCGGCGGACACCCCGGAACGTACACGTCCACGGGCACAATCTGGTCGACCCCTTGTACGAGGGCGTAGTTGTTGAACATTCCCCCGCTCGACGCGCACACTCCCATCGAGATGACCCACTTCGGTTCCATCATCTGGTCGTACACGTTGCGAAGTACCGGCGCCATCTTTTGAGACACCCGCCCGGCGACGATCATGACGTCCGCCTGCCGAGGCGAGTTTCTAAAGACCTCCATCCCGTAGCGGGCGAGGTCGTAGTCGGCCCCTCCCGCCGCCATCATCTCGATGGCGCAGCAGGCCAAGCCGAAGGTGACCGGCCACACCGAGGCTCGCCGGGCCCAGCGGACCAAGTCCTCGAGACGAGCGGTCAGAATGTTGTGAGAAAGGTCCTCGAGCCCCACTACGCGGCCTCGTCTTCACTGGCCACTCGACGCACCGTCGACGCGCTGGTTCGAACGGACGACGCGGGAACGAGAACTTTACGCGGGCCCCACGAGAGGGCACCCTCACTCACGAGGAAAAGCAGTGCCCCGAGCACGGTGAGAGAGAAGATGAGCACTTCGACCAACCCGAAGCCACCGAGTTGACGAAAGACCACGGCGAAGGGGTACATGAAGACGACTTCGATGTCGAAGATGACAAAAATCATTGCCACCAGGTAGAACCGGACGGGAAAACGAGCCGGCGGCTCGTAGTCGGGAACGATTCCGCACTCAAATGGGGCGAGCTTGGCCTCCGTGGGTTTCTTTTTCGGAGCGAGGAGGGCCGAGGCGACAAAGGAGCCCGACGCGAACAAGGCGCCCACCACAAGGAGGCCCAGAATCGGGAGGTACTGGCTCACGTACCATTCTTAGCAGAGATGGACGACCCCTTGACCACCACTTCACAAGGGTCGAAGAGCCCAACCTTTAGGCTGATGGACGTGAGTTCTCTGCGTGCCCTCGATCAGTTCACCGAACCCTTCGACGTCGTCATCGTCGGAGGTGGTCCCAGTGGTTCGGCCTGCGCCTACTGGCTCGCCCAGGCCGGCTGGCGAGTCTGCGTGGTGGAGAAAAAAACCTTCCCGAGAGTGAAGACGTGCGGGGACGGCCTCACCCCTCGTTCCGTCCACCAGCTGCGAGCGATGGGCCTCGAAGAAGCCGTGGCGGCCGTCGGGCATCGCTACGAGGGCTTGAGAGCGCACGGATTCGGGGCGTCTCTCGAGATGAGCTGGCCCGAACATCCGGTATTTCCCCACTACGGCTACACGATCACCCGTTTCGACCTCGACGGACTCGTGGCGACCCACGCCGAAGCCCACGGGGCGACCGTTCTCACGGGGGTGGAGGCGATCGAGCCCCTCGATCTCGTCGAGGGTGGAGCCGGTCGACTCGGCTCAGCGAGTGGCGTCCTCGTACAGGACAAGGAAGGCGTTCGCGCCGAGATTCGTGGCCGGTACCTCGTCGTCGCCGACGGCCAGAACTCCCGCATCGGTCGCGCCCTCGGCACTAGTCGCGTGAAGGAGTGGCCCATGGGACTCGCCCTTCGCGGTTACTACCGGTCCGATCGTCACGACGAACCCTGGATCGACTCCCACCTCGACATTCGAGACCCCGACGGGCGTGTCGTCCCCGGATATGGCTGGATCTTTCCACTGGGCGACGGTCGAGTGAACGTAGGCGTGGGCCTGCTCTCCACGGCCGGGGCCTGGAAGGGGGTCAACACCACCAAACTCCAGGAGTACTTCGTCGCCCAAGTCGGTGCCGACTGGGGCCTGAGTGAGGACACCAGCGAAGGTCCCGCGACAGGTGGACGTCTCCCCATGGGTCTCGCGGTGGGCCCGAGAGTCGGGGAGCGCACCCTGTGCGTCGGCGACGCGGCCGGGTCGGTGAACCCCTTCAACGGCGAGGGTATCGCCTACGGCTACGAAACGGGTCGACTGGCCGCGGGAGTCCTCGGCGAGGCTCTGTCGTTCGAAGAACCCGGACGACTCAGCCTCTACGAGGAGCGCCTCGACGAGGCCTACGGTGATTACTACCGCGTGGCTCGCGCCTTCGTCCGCCTCATCTCGGAGCCGAAGATTCTCCAGGTGTGCGTAGCGAGCGGGCTACGCGTGAAGCCAGTGATGACCGAACTCCTCGCCGTGATGTCCAACTTGATGTCCAACTCCGAACGCGGGCCCGCCGAGTGGGGGTTTCGGGCGGCCGCCTCACTCTCGAGAGTGCTGCCGGAGCGAGCGTGGAACGCCGTGTTCAAGACCTCCGATATTTCTCCTACGAACGTAGGATAAATACCCCTAAACTCCAGTCGAGACCTCTCTCGATAAGGAGACTCGGGCGTGATAGCGCTGTTCATCATCTTTCTGCGCGAGGGCGTGGAGGCGTCCATGATCGTGGCGATCCTTCTCGCCTACCTCGATCAGGCCGGACAGCGCCGCCACTTTCGTGACGTCTACGTCGGGGTGGGAATCGCCCTGGGCGCGGCCGCGGCGGCGGGCGTCGTCGGGTACCTCAGCCTCCAGCGTTACGCCGGTTCGCGTGTGCAGACCTACGTCGAGACCGCGACGTTCGTCGTGGCGATCGTCGCCCTCACCGTCATGACCTTCTGGATGCAGCGCCACGCTCGCTCGATGCGGGCCGAACTGGCGCGGCGTAGCGACGCCGCTCTCAGTTCTCGCCAACGGCTCGCCCTCAGTGCACTCGCCTTCCAGGCGGTCGGTCGCGAGGGACTCGAGACCACCGTCTTCACCCTGGCCATCCTCTTCTCCAACGTCCGCCAGGGGGCGACCCCGGCGACGGGGGGAGCCCTCTGGGGAGCGCTCGCGGGTCTCGCCTGTTCTCTCCTCATCGCCGTCGCCCTCTACCGGTGGGGACGTCGGCTCAACCTGGCGCGCTTCTTTCGGGGTCTCGGAGCTCTCTTGCTCCTCGTGGGCGCGGGACTGGTGGCTGACACGGTCGAAAACCTGCAGCAGCTGGGGTGGTGGCCCTTTGGCACCCACGTCCTCTGGAACAGTTCGAACTGGGTCAGCGAGTCGTCCAACCTCGGCGACGTCTTGCACTCGATACTCGGCTACGCCGACCAGCCCACCCTCAGCCAACTCGTGCTCTGGGCTCTCTATCTCGTCGGGGCGCTGGTGGCGTTTCGTCTCGTCAGCCGACCCCGACCTACACGCTGAGCGCGCTCGGGGCGAGCAGGTGGGCGATCTCGGACTCGACGACGCGATCAACCAGGGGAACACCGGCCGGTTCGGCGACGAGAGCCACCACCGAGACCTCGACGTGCTGGTGGGTGATGACATCGACGACGAGAGAGAGGGGCGACACCCCAATGGAGGAGAGGTTGGCGGGGGCCACTCCCCCGCGCACGAATACCCCCGCGACCGTTGTCGGGTTGTGCTCGAGCGCCGTCGTTACTCCCGAGGGCCCCGCCACCACGGTGCGCAAGAGCACCGCCTGGCTTTCGGCGAAGCAACTCCCGAAGTCGGCTCGGGCCATCTCGCGCGTGTCGGCGGCGACCATCGCTGTACTCGCGTAGTACTGGGCGACCGCCGCAACCTGCACCCCACCGTCGGCGGTGTTGGTGTACACCGGTGAGGTCACCTGCGCCGCCGGGTACTGACCGGCCGCCCCGTAGATGCGGTCGGCCGAGTTAGTGACCGGCAGACACTTCTGAAAGGCGCGAGCTCCGGCCGTTTCGGCGAGCGCGGCGACTCCGGTGAGCGGGGGGCTGGTCGCGGGGTCGTTCACCAGCCCCGCGGTACCGACCAGATTGATCAGCTGGGACGTGTTCGTGGTGGACCAGGAGGAGCCGAGGTCGCCCGGCGAGAGCAGGGCCGCCAGGGCGCCACTCTCCGCCCGCGTGTAGGTGGCCCGCGTGGGCCGAGCGACCCACGCGCTCGACCCGGCCGCGAGGAGCACCAGGGCCATTACGAGAAGCGGGCTCGTCACTCGTCCCCGCGAGGCTCGAACGACGCCACCGTGTCGACGCCACACGTCGATCCAGGCCTCGCGCCCCTCGTTGTCCGAACGCCGCCACCGATAGATTCGCCCCCCCACGGTCGCCACCAGTTCGTAGTGGCGCCGAAAAGTGAGCACCCGCAAAGTGCTCATCACGCTCCAAGGAATCTGCCACGCCGTGGGCTGATCGCCCGCTAACTGGGTC
>JAKBAZ010000051.1 GCA_021826255.1 Actinomycetes bacterium | reverse complement strand
CGAGCCCGATGCCTTCGTTGACGAGCCCGTTCGGCTCGACCCGGTCTGTCACATGAGAGTCGACGTCGCGACGGCGGCCGCGTCTCGGGAGTTCGAGGGGGTCGCCTACTACTTTTGCTCACCGTCGTGCGCGAGCCAGTTTGAGCTGGCCCCTGAGAGGTATCTCCACCCCATCGTCTCGGGGGAGGCTCCTACACTGGGGTGACATGCGCGTACGTCGGCTCCCTCGACTCGTTGGGCTGATGGTGCTCGCGGGACTCTTTCTCAACGCCCCTGTGGGGGCGACGAGCCTCACCTCGGTCGCCCCCTCTCGAGCCTTTTCGGGGACGTGTTCGGTACCCTCCCCGTCTCCCGCTCGACTCGCCGAGTGTGATGCTCTGGCCCTCGCGGCGATCGACCAGGCGCGAGCTCGCGAGGGGGTGGGACCCCTCGGACTACCCTCGGGATTTGACCGCGAGGGGCTGGCCGCCCAGATGCTTACTCTCGTGAACGAGGAGCGGGTCGATCGGGGTCTCGCTCCCGTGAAGGGGGTCTCGAGCGCTCTCGACCGGTTCGCCCTCGCTGGGGCCCGCTCCGGACTCGACCCCGGATTCCCCTCACCCTTTCCGGGCTCTAAAGGGGGGTCGGTCTGGACATCGGTCTGGTCACCCCTCCTCGCCGACTACTTGTTCATGTACGACGACGGTCCCGGGGGAGTCAATCTGGACTGCGTGTCGGCCCACACCGCGGGCTGCTGGGGTCACCGTCGAATTCTCCTGGGTCGTTACTCCGGGCCTCTCCTCCTCGGAGTGGGGGCGACGGGGCGAGGCGGGGGCGTCTCGGGACTCGCCATCGAGATGGTGGGGGGAGACCGCCACGATCGGGCCGACGTGGTGACCTGGTCGTCGCTGCGGCGCACTTTAGTCCCGGGCGTCGTTCCCCGAGTACTCACTCTCACTCCGGCGACGGCGTCGGGCGTGGTCACTGTTGCGGCCTCCGGTGAACCGATGTCGATTCGTTTCACGACGTCGTCACCCCAGTGGACAGTGTCGCCGACGACGTGCACCCTGAGGGCCGGTCGAGAGTGCACGGTCACGGTGGTTGGATCGGTGCGCACCTCCTCGGCGACTCTCGAGGTCACAGGGCCCGGGGGAAGCTCCGCGGTGCTCTTGCGTCGATCCTGAAACCCCTCTCAGTCGTCGTTGTTAGAGTCGGGCACTCTCGAGGAGGGAAAGTGCTCTGCACGAACAGTCACAACAACCCCGTGGACGCCCTGAGTTGTCGGGTTTGCGGAGTCGACACCTTTCAAGCCCCCACCCTCGTCCAAGCGGCTCCGCTCAATAGCTTCGCCGTCGCCTCCATGGTCCTCGGCATTGTCTGGCTCTACTGGCTGGGGAGCGTTCTCGCCGTCATCTTTTCGTTCATCGCCCTCTCGCAGATTCGTCGCCGGGCTGAACGGGGACGGGGATTCGCGATCGCCGGACTGGTGTTGGGGCTGGTGGGGGTTCTCACTCTGGCGGTGACGGTGACGCTGTTTGCGGTCGTCGCGCATCACGTCCACTCACCGGGTTAGTGGGCGACGACATCGGCTCGTGCCCGTAAGGTGAGGTGAGACGAGACCGGGAGCGACATGGGTGTAGCGGTGAGGTTCGACACGTACGGTGACCTTCGGGGACTCCACGTCGTCCACGAGGCGACGAGAGAGCCGGGAGCGAACGAGGTTCGAGTTCGCGCTGAGGTGCTCGGGGTTAATCCCGTCGACTGGAAAATTGTGCTCGGCTATTTTCGCGAACACTCCAACCTGGCTCTGCCCGCCGTGCCGGGAAACGAGGGCGCGGGCGCGGTGAGCGCTGTGGGGTCTGACGTCACCGAGTGGCGCGTGGGAGATCCGGTCGTCTGGTCGTCGCCCACTGGTTCCTACCGGAGTGAACTGGTGATTCCCTCGTCGGCGCTCGTGCGCCGACCGGAGAGTCTGAGCGCCGAAGAGGGGGCCGTTTTACCGGTTGCCGCCGGAACAGCGTTCGCCGGACTCTCCCAGATCGGCTGCGCCCCTGAGGACGTCCTGCTCGTCCACGGGGGTGCCGGCGGGGTGGGACTCGCGGTGATTCAGATCGCTCGCCACTGGGGCGCTCGAGTGATCGCGACCGCCTCGGAGGCCAATCACGACGCCCTGCGCGCTCTCGGCGCCGAACCCGTGACCTACGGACCCGGGCTGGCGAGTCGGGTGCGAGCTCTCGCTCGCCCCACGGCGGTCTTCGACGCCGCCGGGGGAGAGGACAACGTGGCGGCGACTCTCGATCTCGTCGACGACCTTAACCGGGTGGTGTCGGCCGTTCCCGACGCCTTCACTACGGCGGCGGGCGTACCCCTCGTCGTCCATCGCAGCGACGAACTGGCCGCCGTGGTCGAACTCGCCGCTGCGGGGCACGTCAAATTGCCCATCACCGCTCGATTTGACCTCGACTCGGCGGCGGAGGCTCTCGAACTCAGTCGAACCGGTCACGTGAGAGGAAAGATCGTCCTCGTCGTGGGTGAGAGCGATCACTCGCGGTAATTCTTAGCCCCGTCGAAGAGTTCGGCGCCGTTACGTCCGGTAAATTTAGTGAGGCGAAGGTGTGGCACTGGGATGTCGACGACCTTCGCGAACTCGCACTCAGTCAAGGACCACCGATGCCGAACGCCACCACTCCGACCACTGCCTCTCGGGCCAAGCAGCTGTTGACGAAGGTGGCCATCGCCACCCAGCGCAAGGTCTGGACGAGGCGGGCGGACACGTGGGATCACAGTAACGACGCGGGAATGCTCAATGTGGCCGCCGCGGCGGTGGCTCTCGCTAACGCCCAGCCCGGAATGGTGTGCGTGGACCTCGGGTGCGGTGGTGGACGCCTGGCGCTCGAACTCGCCCGTCGCGGTGCCCGCGTGACCGGAGTGGACGTCAGTGCGGCGATGGTCGATCGCATGGTCGGACTTGCCCGGGCCGAGAGCCTCGACCAGGTCGAGGGTCGCACCGCACCGATTGAACACGTGAGTTTCGAGCCGAACTCGCTCGATCTCGTGATCTCTAACTACGCGTTTCACCACCTCCTCGACGCCGACAAGGGCAAAGTCGTGACCAACGTCTTTGGGTGGTTGAAGCCCGGTGGTGTCTTCATTACGTCGGACATGATGCTCGGGCGCGGCGCGACCGCTGGTGACCGTGAAGTCATCAAGGGCAAGGTCCGCGCGATGGCGAAGAAGGGGCTGCCCGGCTACTGGCGAATCCTGAAGAACGCGGGTCGCTACATCTTCCGTCTGCGCGAACGACCCATCACGCCCGAAGCGTGGATGAAGCTCTACGCGGCGGCGGGGTTCAGCGACTTAAGCTCCACCAACGTCGTCGCCGAAGCCCACATCGTCCGAGGTGTCAAGCCCGGCGCCTAGCCGAAGGGGGAGTTCGGACAGGTCTGCTTGCCCTTGAGGATGGGGGGTGGACCGCCCACCGAGGCGGCGCTCGTGAGTGTGCTGAGCCCGAGATTGTTCCCCGCGCTCGTCATCGCGCTGAGGGCCCCGGCGTCGTGGCGCAGGTAGGCGTTGAAGAAGTTGATGGTGGTCGCCTCAACGATGGTCCGTTCGGGTCCGGCGGGAACGTAGGCGCTCAGGTGGGTCTGGTTGGTCAAAGACAAGTAGTACTTGGGGGCGGGCGCCGCGTTATAGAGCTGGGTACTGCACGCGACGGGATTCAGCGCGAGATCCTTCGTGCCCTGGGCCACGAGGAGGGGAGTGGAGCCTTGGGTGAAGTACGTTCCCGGAAACCAGGACAGTTCCGCCCCCGAAAGTATGGCGGCGGCCCGCACTCGCGGGTCGCGACAACAGGTGTTCGCCACCGTGGCGAGAGAGACGTCCCCACCGTCGGACTGACCCACGACACCGATTTCGTTCGGATTAATGAGTTCGTGAAAAATACTGCCGTCGTAGTTAGCGTCAGCCAACAGGGTATTGAGGACGGCGGCGAGATCACCGGGGTGGTGAACGATGTCGGTCTCGAGAATGGTCGCATTAGGCCCGGGCACCGTATCGGGATAGCTGGGTGAGGCGACGATGTAGCCCGCCTCAGTCCACGCGTTGAGGAGTCCCGCGTAGGTCTCGGGTGCGAGATCGAACCCGGCCGAGAAGATCAACACGGGGTAGGGGCCGGAGTCACGGTAGGGGGGGAGATGTTCTTGCACCACGCCGGGCGCGCCTTCAGCGGGGTAGCGCACCGTGACGGGAAACGTGCGGGCGGCGACGTGACCGTAGGCGGGTTCGTTTTCGAGATAACTCGTGTACCCGATGGCGTAGGCCCCGGCGGGCGTCGTCGAGGTGGTCGTGGTGCTTGTGGACGTACTCGTGGACGTACTCGTTGACGTGCTCGTTGAGGTACTTGTGGACGTGCTTGTTGAGGTACTCGTGGTGGTGGAAGACGCGAAGGGCAGCGACACACCCACCGCACGAGCGCTCACCACGACCAGAGTCACGAGAAGAAGGGCAGCGATAAATCGGCGTCGACGTACATTGACCCGCCGACGGCGCCGCGGAGGAGACATCCCGACAAATCTAGCAGTGGACATCTTTGCGACAGCGTTACCGTGACGCGAGATTGCAACGTATCACCTGGTGGAACCTCACCTGGTTGGTCGATAGCGACGAAAGGTGAAGAGTGCCGTTCGCGCTGAATTGAACTCGAGCGTTAGGGTCACTACATGAATCGAACCTTTTCTGACTCCATCGTTATTGCGGCACCGGCCGACACGCTCTACGACATGGTCTCCGACATCACCCGCATGGGGGAGTGGAGCCCGATCTGTCGGGCCGGGTGGTGGGACGAGGGACAGGGGCCGGCAGTGGGAAGCTGGTTTACGGGCCGCAACGAAACACCCGAGCGCATCTGGGAGACGCGGAGCCTCGTTGAACAGGCCAGTCCGGGGGAGGTCTTTAGCTTCGTGGTTGGCGGGGACCGTACTCGATGGACCTACCACTTCGATGAGGTCGAGGGGGGAACTCGAGTGACCGAAACCTGGGAGTTTCTGCCGGGCGGGGAGGAGAGTTTTCGGGAACGATTCGGCCCCGACGCCGACGCGCAGATCTCGGCTCGAGAGTTAGCCGCGAAGCAAGGGATTCCCGACACGCTCCGCGCGCTCAAAGACGTCGCAGAAAAAGAAGCGGGACGATAAGGTCCCGGGTAGCACGAAGGAGGTCCAGATGGCTCTCGTCGATAAGGTGAAGAACCAGGCGGCTCAACTCGCACAGAAGGCCCAGGAAGCTGGTAAGGCGGGCCAGGCGAAAATAGAGGAGTTGCAGGCCCGGCGTCGGGCGGACGGTCAACTCCGAGAGTTGGGTGTCATCCTCTACACCCAGTTGAAGGACGGAGGAGAGTTTCAGCCGTCGTCGGAGGTAGGCAACCTGGTGAGCGACTTGAAGTCTTTCGAGGCGGAGTTTGGGCCGCTCGGAGACACTGCCCAGGACTAAGCACACGACGCAGGAATCGCGGCGACATGGGTAGGCCGCGGTGCGCCCCGAAAGATGAAGCGAGTGCGTGCGACGTTCCCGAGCGTAGTCTTCCATCAGTGCGCCAGCACACGGGGGCCGGTCTCCGACGTCGCCACGTACTGGCGCTGCTTCATCGAAAAGGGACGTCAGTTCGGAGGTCCAACACAACTGTCTACTTCTCATCTCCTTTCGTGGTCCTCCAGTGCGCGTCGAGATGCTTCTTCACGTTTTCCTTCGAATGGTGGCGTCCCAGCTGCGGTGTAAAAGTCGACTGACGCGGGTTCCTTGTCATCGATGTTGGGCGACCTCTGTAACGCGGTCGGTGCTGGGTTGCTTCTTGGGCTTCGGCACGATGGTTCGGGGCGATTCCACGAGGTGCTGACGCATGAGGGCGAGGGCTCGGATGGTCACCGGCGTGACGCGCACCCCGGGCCAGTTCTTCGACGCGCGATCGAACACCACCCAGAGCAGCGAGAGGCAGCAGCGCTCGCCCGGCAGCCGACCGATGACCTTCACGCGACGCCGGGTCTCGCTGAAGGTGCGCTCGATGAAGTTCGAGTGACGGATTCGCTTCCAGTGCTCCCTCGGGAAGCATAGGAAGGCCGTGAGGGACTCGACGTCGCTGAGTAGGCACGTGACGGCTGCGGGGTAGAGCCGCTGGAATCGCTCGGCGAAGGCGTCGATGCGAGCTCGGACCTCGTCGACCGCCTGCTGACCGGGACCTGACCTCACGTCGTCAAAGAGTTGCCAGAACGCCGCCTTCACCTCGGCCTTAGCGGACTTGGGAACCTTGGCGAGGATGTTGCGGCAGCGGTGAATGAGGCATCGCTGGCGCAGCGACGTGGGAAACACTACCTCGCGGGCCCCGATCAGCCCCGAGGCCCTGTCCGAGATCACGAGTAGCGGCGGGGTGAGTCCGCGGGCGAGAAGACCGTGCGGGAACTCGGCCCAGGCCTCAAAGCTCTCACTCTCACCGGGCGCCAGACCCACGAGGACCGGTCGGCCGTCCGTGGTGATCCCCCAGGCGCAGAGCACCGGCTCACTAGCGTTGCCGGCGTGGAACTTGAAGTGGCTGCCGTCCAAGAATAAGTAGTCGAGCGTGACCTGCGACAGGTCCCTCGTCTGCCAGGCACCGAACTCTCCCTTGATGGCCTCACAGAACCGGCTCAAGGTGGACTTGGACAAGGTGGCTTTTCGAGCCGAAGGCGTCAGCCAAGGTCGCCTCCACGTCGCGCACCGTTGCCCCCGCACGAAGCCCGCGATGACGAGCGACTCGAGGGCGTTGGTGCGACAGGCCCCCACCCCGAGCAGGCGCGAGGCGAAGGCCTCGTCGGTGCCGCGACGCTTCGGCCGCTCAAGGGTGACCGCCCCGGCGGTGGCCTGGAGGGTCACCGGACAGTAGCCGTTGCGCGAGCCCTCACGTCCCTTCTCGCCGCGCGAATAGCGTTCGCGGCCCAGGAACTCGGTGATCTCGGCGTCGAGGGCGCTCTGCAACAGCAGGCGCAACCCGAGACGAGCCACCCGCTCGAGGAGTCGCCAACGTCCTGGTCGGATGAAAATAGTTGGTCAATCTCAGCGCGGACGCGCTCGATGGGCGATACTCGTTTGGTCACGGGTGTGGGTTTACTTGCGTTGCATATCAGGCTTGAAAGGAACCTACGCCCGTTTCACTTTTACACCGGGGACGGGACGTGACCTTCAAATGGGTCACCCACTAAGACCTGCCCCACCGATGTAACCGTGGAAGAGTTCATGAGTGGGTCAGCGACCGGAACGCGACGGCCAATTTGGTCCCTTCTTTATTGAGAAATCGCCCAGACGACTACTGGATTTTAGTGAACGTGTTGCCCAAAAGATTCCACACAGTAAGGACAGACTGACAAAACTGAAACTTGATAGGGTGGCAACATTGAGGGTCCCGTGATTGGAGATAAAGGCGATGATGAACGAGATGTCACTGACCCAGTACATGATTCCTCCCAGCAAGGCTCGTACCGGTCGGGTGATGGCATTTGAAGAAATCTGCACGACCACATTCAAGACCAGAGCGAATATCGCCAACATGATTGTCACAATGTCGAATACCATCAACAGAGAGTCACGGACAGCACTTCCGTGCGAAATCAACACCGAAAGCCCAGCGAGCGCTAACGCGATAAACGGATACAAAATGACCATTCTTGCGTCTTTAGTATGTGTGCGAGAGAACATTTGTTAGCAGCTACTTGAAATTGCTAATCCAATTAGAGACCCTACAGCGACAGCACCAAAGGCTGCAATCTCAAGAAATAAGCCAGTGCCCGCAGGCAGGGGAATAACAATCCCGACTGATTCGAGACCGGCAAGACCTATCCCCAAGCTCCCAGATCCTCCTCCAACAATTGCTCCAAGGGCATATGCTTTCTCAGCAGCGTTCTTGCACGTTTGCTCCGCACTCGCCAGTTTGCTTTCAGCCAAATCAATGATTGATGGCGTTTGAGTTGTACCAGTGGAGGTCAAATTGGTTAGGGTTTGGCGTGTTATAGCTACAGCGGTTGTTGCAGTCGACAAGTTATCGACAGCAATTGTTTGAGCAACGTATGTTGGGTTTCCGCAAATCACCACCCCGGTGCTGGTAGATCCACATACTGCCATTACGCTCGGTCTTACCTGGACCACGGTCCCTTGGGCGGGTGCGGCGACAACAGCGCTAGAAAGAACTAAGACCCCCCCCCGCGAGAAGAGTCATCGCCCTTCTCGAGAGTGTGACAGCAACCTGTCGCATAACGACCCCCCTCCTCGCTCGAGAGTCTCTCGAGCCCGTGTCGTGGCTCAACCTAGAGCCCGGTGAGAG